>DATEPK010000143.1:0-2395 GCA_035273245.1 Thermoleophilaceae bacterium | reverse complement strand
TCGCCCAACCGCATCCTGCGCGAGGAGGTGGATGGGAAGGTCATCGTCCGCACCGGGCGCCGGCTCGCCGGTGTCTCGCCGATCGCGGGCGTCCATTACCCCATCTCGATCGTCCGTATGGCCGTCGACGACGCCTACGGCGCCAAGCAGTGGCGCGAGGGCGACGAGGGCTCCGACGACGAGGTCGCCTACCGCACCGAGAAGGTCACCCGCGGCACCTGCCGCGCCGTGGCCGAGTACGCGTTCCGCACCGCGGAGCGGCTCGACGCCAAGGTCTACGGCGGGCCGAAGTGGACCGTCTCGCCGGTCTACGAGGGCATGCTCAAGGAGGAGATGGACGCGGCGGCGCTCCGCCACGCCTCCGTGGTCTATGAGCCGGTGCTGATCGATGCCACCTATGCCGGACTGCTGACCGGCGCCGCAGACACGCCGCTCGTCATCCCGGCGCTGAACCGTGACGGCGACTGCCTGTCGGACCTCGTGCTGCCCATGTACGGCTCGATCGCCGGCGCCGAGTCGACCCTGCTGTCCTTCGACGAGGACTACGGCGTGCGGGTGGCCATGGCCGAGGCGCCGCACGGCACCGCGCCGTCGCTGCAGGGCAAGGACCTCGCCAACCCGATGGCGATGCTGCTCGCCTGCGGCGCCGTGCTGTCCTACGCGGGCGCGGCGGGCTTCGCCGGCGCCGAACGCGCCTCCCGCGCCGTCTACGAGTCGGTGCTCGAGACCACCCACGCCGGAACGAAGACGGTCGACCTGGGCGGGCACGCCACGACCACGGAGTTCACCGACGCCGTGGTCGAGAAGGTGCGCACCAAGGTCGAGATCTGGTCCACGCTCGGCTCGCGCTGAGCCCCGCGCCGGCCGCCCATTTCCGGACCGCGGGGCCCGGTTTCGGGCCCGCGCAAGATCGCTTGCAGCGGATTCGGCTCTAGTCCGCGGGATCCGGGAGCACCCCGCTCGTTGCGGAGATTTCCGTCCGGGGGCACCCGTAGATTTGCGAACACATGTTCCCGTCGATGACCGCAAGTCGCCCGACCAAGCGCTCGCTTCGCGAGCTGGTGCGCGGGGCCATGGATTCGGCCCTGGAGTTCGTCACGCTGGGTGAGGCAACCGCGCATTCCGCGCCCGCCCCCACGTCCGGACACCCGCACCGCCGACGTGTTCCCGGTCATCGTTTCCGGCGCCGCCCAGGGATGGTCGCCGTCCGGTCCCAGGTCTGCACCACGCCGGTTCATCGCCCGGCGCACCGCAGGTCCTGACCCCCGCGCCCGCCGGCGATCAGCTCTTTGGGAGGTGCTGGTCACGCCGGCCGGGCCGCGGAAGGGCGCGAGAGCGTGTAGACGGCGACCTGGATCGGCTCGGTCGGGTGCGGCGCCTGATACTCGAGCGCGAACCCGAGCCGCTCGGCCACCGCGCGCGAACGCGTGTTCTCCGGGTGGATGAGCGACACGACACGCCGCAGCTCGAGGGTCGTGAACGCGACGCGCACGGCCTCCCTCGCGCCCTCGGTGGCGTATCCGTGTCCCCAGGCGTGCCGGGCCAGCCGCCAGCCCACCTCGACCTCGCCGGCCAGGTCCGGGAACCACAGCGGATGCGAGAGCCCCACGAAGCCGAGGAACTCGCCGGAGGCGCGGGTCTCCGCGGCCCACAACCCGAAGCCGTGCTCGGCCCAGTGCGCGGAAAGGCGCTCCGACAGCGCGAGCGACTCCTCACGGGAGAGCGGCGCTCCGGCGCGGATGAACCGCATGACCTCCGGGTCGCGGTTCATGGCGGCCAGCGGCTCCGCGAACGCGGAGCTCCAGGGCCGCAGCCGCAGCCGCTCGGTCAAGGCCTCGCCGATCATGTCTTCCGGGCAGAACGACGAAGAGCCGCCTCAGCGGGCGGCTCCTCTACGAAAGGACCGGCGGCGACCTACTCTCCCAGGCCCTTTCAGGCCAAGTACCATCGGCGCGGTGGGGCTTAACTGCTCTGTTCGGAATGGGAAGAGGTGTTTCCCCCACGCAATAGCCACCGGAAACCTGTCAAGACCCGCCTGCGCGGACCTTCAAAACTGCACAACCCGCCAACGAACGGGGATCAAAAAATCCGTCAAGCCCTCGACCCATTAGTACCGGTCTCCTGCGAGTGTTGCCACTCTTCCAGATCCGGCCTATCAACCTGGTGGTCTACCAGGGGTCTTACTCCCTCGAGGGGATGGGAGAGCTCATCTCGAGGTCGGCTTCCCGCTTAGATGCCTTCAGCGGTTATCCGGTCCGCACGTAGCTAACCTGCGGTGCCCTTGGCAGGACAACAGATACACCAGAGGTGCGTTCATCCCGGTCCTCTCGTACTAGGGACGAATCCTCTCAACTCTCCAACGCCCACGGCAGATAGGGACCGAACTGTCTCACGA
>DATEPK010000142.1:0-11367 GCA_035273245.1 Thermoleophilaceae bacterium | reverse complement strand
GAGGTGGTCCTAACTTGAGTGACAGTTTTTTCGGGACCCTGGAGGTGTCCGGCCGTTAGCCGGAGCTGAAGCGGACTAACGGAGTCCATCCAGGGCACCGTCGGATGGCGTAGGTGGGGGCTGGTCCCGCCCACCCAACCTGATCAGGTTGAGGACCGCCGCCGGAAGTTCAGCGAACGGGAGAGGGGCGCTTCGGCGCCCCTCTTTCGTATCACTGGGCCTGGACGGGCGGGTTCTCCTCTTTGAGGCCTATCTCTGCGCAGGCTGCTTCCAGCGCTCTCAGGCCGAAGGCTTCTACCGGTCCCAGGGCGCCCGTGCCTTCGACGCCCTCCTCCGCGGCGTGCATCGCGCCCCAGGCGAGGATCTCGCCGGTGAACGTGTAGCCGTTGGGGCCGCGGAGCTCGACGCGCTCGATCACCGAACCGGTCGTGTCCTCGACCTCGGCCACGATCAAGGAGCCGCTCTTGGCGCGCGCCTCCGGTCCCGGGCCACCGGTGGATCCCTTTACGAAGCGCTCGGCCAGGCGCTCCGCGCCCTTGGCCACGCCCGGCACCTCGGCGAGCACCGACACGCCCTGCATAACGCGGGATGCGGGGCCGAACCAGCCCAGGTAGACGTCCACCTCGCGCAGGGACGGGTAGACCCGCGGTAGCGACAGGTGCTCGGAGCAGCCGATCGAGGTTCCCTGTAGCTGCTTGCCGCCGCTCGTATTGAAGGAGCGGACGCGTTTTGCGGAGCGCTCGGTGACCACGCGCCCGTTGTGGAAGTGGAAGGCGGGCGCCATCATCACGCCCGCGACGGAGGAGGCCGTACCGCCGCTCATCGCCTCCTTCGGGCTGCCTCCGCCGGTGAGGAAGTAGCCCACCGACACCTTCGCGGCGCGCTCGCCCGCACGCTCAAGTGCCAACCCCGCCGCCAGGTTGCCCGGCACGAAGTCGTAGCCGAACGCCGTGACGAGCGTCGCCCCGCTCGAGCGTGCGGCGGCGTCACGCTGCTCGAACACTTCGCGGATGAAGGGCGGCTCGCCGGTGGAGTCGAGGTAGACAGCGCCGGCATCGACCGCCACGTCCACGGCTGTCGACCCCCAGCGCAGGAACGGCCCGACCGTGCTCACCAGCACCGTGTACTCGTCCACGAGCGCGCGCAGCGTCTCCGGCCGGCCGACGTCCGCCACCGCGGCGTCGAGGCCGCCGAGCTCCTCGGCCAGCTGCTTCACGGCGGCTTCGTTGCGTGCCGCGAGCAGCGGTCGCCCCCCGCGCTTGATGAGTGCGTCCGCCACCAGCCGGCCGGTGTAGCCGGTCGCGCCGAACAGAACGATGGGTCGCGCCATGTACGCAAGCTAGCGAGCCGGCGCCTCCCTGTGCAACGCGACCCCACCCACCACGAGCGCCACACCGGCCGCCTCAGCCGCGCCCGGGACCTGCCGCAGGACCACCATCCCGATCACCACAGCCATCGCCGGGAGCAGGGAGACCATGAGCGCGTACGTGGAGCGAGGGAGGCGAGCGAGCGCCAGCTGGTCGGTGACGTAGGGGATCACGGACGAGGACACGCCCACCCCCACGCCGGCGATCAGCGCCACCGGATCGCCGAACGCGGGCACGGCCGCCCAGCCCGCGAGCGGGGTGACGGCAACGGCGGCCACCAGCATCGCGGCCCCGAGCCCGTCGACCCCGCCGAGCAGTGGGTCCTTGGCCGCGCGGTCCGCCAGCACGATGTAGGCGGCGAACAGCCCGGCGTTGGCGAACGCGAGCGCGAGTCCCAGCGGCTGCGCCTGAAGCTGGACATGGGTGACGAGGTACACGCCCGCCACCGCGAGCACGAGGGCACCGAGATTGCGCGCAGTTCGCACCCCCGCTGCGGCGAGCGCGATCACCGGCAGGAACTCGATGGCGGCCACGGTGCCGAGCGGCAACCGGTCGATCGCAAGATAGAAGCAGCAGTTCATGGCCGCGAGCACGGCACCCCACGCGATCACGGTGCGCGGCAGCGCCCGCCACGGCCGCCGCCACACGGCGAAGATCAGCGCCGCCGAGGCGATCCTCAACCACGCCACACCCAGCACATCCACGCGCGCGAACAGGAGCACGGCGAACGCGGGGCCGAGGTAGTGAAAGGTCGCACTCACCAGGAAGTAGCCGTGCGGAGGCACGGCGGTGCGCCGGCGGGCGGAGAAGGCGATGGCGCTCACGCGGACAGTGTTCCGCGCTGGTGGCAGCCGCAACAGGTCGAAACGCAGGTATTCTTGGTCCCGAGCCTATGAATCAAAACCTCGACACAACCGACCTGAAGCTCCTCCACGAGCTCCAGGCGGACGCCCGGGTGAGCCTGGCGGAACTCGGCCGGCGAGTCGGCATGTCGGCGCCGGCGGTGGCCGAGCGCATGAGGCGCCTCGAGGACGCAGGCGTGATCAGGGGCTACCACGCGGACATCGATCCGCGCTCGCTGGGCTTGGACCTGGGCGCGGTTCTCCGCGTGCGACCGCACGCACGCCAGATCCCCAAGGTGGCGCAGATCGCGCGCGACACGCCCGAGGTCGTGGAGTGCGAGCGCATCACCGGTGACGACTGCTTCTTCATGCGGCTTCATGTGCGCGACGTGGAGCACCTCGAGGAGGTGCTCGACCGCTTCACGCCTTTCGGCCAGACGACCACTTCGATCGTGCAGTCGGCGCCAGTGCCGGCGCGCGGCGTGGACCTGGGCGCTTAAGCGGCCACCAGGTACTGCTGCCACGCATCCGGGATGCGCGTCATCGCCACGTGCACGAACAGCGTCGGGCTGGGCGGCCGCGGCGCGTGGCGCGGGTGCATGTTCGCCTGCCGGGGAAGCCGGTCGCCCTTGCGGCGGTTGCAAGGCGCGCAGCACGTGACGATGTTGTCCCAGGACGAAGTGCCCCCCTTCGACCGCGGGATCACGTGATCGATCGTGAGCGTGCCGCGCTCGCTGCCGCAGTACTGGCACGCCCACCCATCACGGGCGAAGATGGCGCGCCGCGTGATCTTGCGGCTGTGCGCGTCGCGCGGGATGCGGACGTAGGTGACGAGTCGGATCACCATCGGCCGCGGCATCGTGAGGTTCTCGGCGTGGAGCGGCCACTCCGCCTGCTCGAGCACCTCGGCGCGTTGCTTGAGGACGAGCACCGTGGCGCGCCTCACGGTGCACACGTTGATCGGCTCATACGACGCGTTGAGGACCAGCACCCGGCCTAACGTGCCCCCACGCTGCTCCGGCCGGGCGCCCGGCAGCGTGGGTAGTGGAGCTGGCTGTTCGCCAGCCTCCTCTACGACCGCAGGTACGGTGCTGCTCACCCTGGTCACCCTGCGGCCAGTGTAGCGGCAGCCCCCGCCACAAATAGGCGCTTGCCGCTCAGGAAGCGGCGTGACCGGCGGGCGAGAACGCGGCGTCGATCGCCTCGCGTTCCTCGGGTGAGAGCTCGAGCTCCGACTCGCCGTTGTGCACGCGTTTTACGTATACGCGCGCCTGCTCGCGATGCAGGATCGACGAGATCACCACGCCGGAACGGTGCGAGTCGAGCAGCGCGTAGGAGCTCGACTGCTGGCCGGACATCTCGCCATAGGCGTCGTAACGCACGAGCGACGTGTAGGCGAGGCAGCCGTCAATCCGCTGCTCCGCGGTGCCCACCCGCTGGTCGAGTGCCGCGAGCACCTCCTCCACCCAGTCGCGCAGCTCCACGAACGCCGTCTCGAGCCGCTCCGAATGGCTCACGAGGTCCCGTTCCCCGTGCGGCCCGAGCACCACCTGCTGGGCCGCCCGCAGGCGCCGCAGCTTCACAGCCAGGACGATCGCGAAGAGGAGGGCGACCACCGCCACGACGGCCGCCGCGAGGGCCACGATTCCCTGCGTGCTGGTGAGGTCGTTCATCGGGCCAGCAGAGTAGCGCCAGCCTCAGCGGCCTTGGTCAGTGGGTGAAGATGGCCGGGTAGGTGGCCTTGTTGTTCGCCACGTTCTTCTCGCCAGGCACCGGAAGCACCTCGACGGTGATCTTCACCGGCTGACCGGTGGGCGGGGTCTGCGAGAGCGCCACGTTCACCGTCTGCTGCGTGCCCTTCGGCAACGTCGGGATCTTCTGCTCGGTGACGATCGGCTTGCCGGCGCCGCTGATGCTGATGCGCACGGTCACGTTCGTCTCGTCGTTGTCGCCGCCGTTGGTGATCTGAACGTCGAAGGACGTGTTGGCGCCGGCTGGGATGGCCACCGCCGAGGCCGTGCTCAGCGTCTGCCCGCCGGGTTTGACCACCACGCTGTCGAGCGACGTGCCATGAAGGCCGGGCGCCACCGGACCGGACGCACTGCTGCCGCCCCGGATGCGCGCGATGCGGTCGGCCACGGTGGTGGGGTCGAGCCAGGCGATGTCCGGCAGGAACGCGCTCTTCGGCACCTGCACCTCGTCGAGCAGGCCCTGCGCCTTGAACTGCTTCTCGAACTCGGGGACGAAGCGCTGGGAGAAGATCACGTCGCTCGCGTCGAAGTTCCGCATCTGAGCGGCAATGGCGTTCGTGGCGGCCTGCCGGCCCTGATCCCCGAGCGCGGTGCGGAGCTGCGTGGCGATGTTGGCGATGCCGTCCCGGCGGAACTCGAGCACCTCGATCAGGTAGCGGTGCGCCGTGTTCAGCTCGCCTGGGTGGCTCGTGCCGTTCGCCCGGTCCACGAGCTGTTCGGCCTGGACGCGCACGCCGTTGGCGTTGTTCGTCACGTCGACGGGATTGGCCGAGTTGCCGCTCGGGTTCTTCAGCAGGTTGAAGAGCTCGCCGCTCTGCTGCTGGGACTCCTGTAGGAGAGCGCTTACATCGCGGTTGTAGTTTCGGAAGGCGCTGTGCTTGCGCGAAACCTGGCAGGAGTGAATGCCCCACACGAGCAGGATGAGAATGAGAATGCCCACGCCGATGGCGATGGCACGCCGCACCCACAGCGTCTGCTGGTCCACGCCGGGCCCACGCGGTGGCGGGCGGCGACTTCTACGCCGGGGGCGGTCGTCGATTTCTTCGTCGAGGAATGACACGCAAGCTCCGCGGCCTGCAGCGGCCCCGTGTCAGGCTATTACACCCGCACGGACGCAGTATGGCGGCCGGTCCGGCGGCAGGTTCGGAGTGTTGCTGCACGAACACGGAAGATGAGATGGAACGCTCGACGGCACGGACTGAATCGCTAGGTCATAGGTCAGAGGTCATAGGTCAGAGGGCTTCTGGCTCGGACCATGGCTTTGTCCTCGGGCGTTACCGGCTGGATCGGCGGCTTGGGGCTGGTGGGTATGGGGTTGTTTGGCTTGCTTGGGATGAGAAGCTCGAGCGGGAGGTGGCGGTCAAGGTCATTCCGCGCGAGGCGGAGGGACCTGCGCCGGTGCGGGCCGAGCGGGAGGCGCGGGTGGCGGCCCGGCTCAACCATCCAGGCATCGTCTCGCTGTACGAGCTGGGGTCGGATGACGAGGCGGTCTATCTCGTCTCCGAGCTCGTTCGTGGCCGAACCTTTGCGGAGCTGCTGCAAGGGGGAGCGCTCTCGGACCGCGACATCGCGCGGATCGGAATCGCGCTCTGCCAGGCGCTCCAGCACGCCCACGAGAAGGGCGTGATCCACCGCGATGTGAAGCCCCAGAACGTGATGGTCGTGGCCGAACCGGCGGCGGGCGCGGGCTTCGCGAAGCTCACGGACTTCGGCGTGGCCCACCTCGCCGAGAGCGACCTCACGCGCACCGGCGACGTGGTGGGCACGCTCGCTTACATGGCGCCCGAGCAGGCGGAGGGCGAGCGGGTGACCGGCGCCGTGGACGTCTATGCGCTTGCCCTGACGCTGTACGAGGGCTGGACCGGATCGAACCCGGTGAAGGCGCGCGGACCGGCCGCCACCGCGCGCAACCTCGGGCGCTCGCTGCCGCGGCTGCGCTCCCGCCGCCGCGATCTTCCGGAGCGGCTCTGCCTGGCGATCGACGCCGCGCTCGATCCGCGTCCCGAGCGCCGGCCCTCGCTCGAGGTCCTGCAGCGCACGCTCGAGCACGCCGAGGACGAGCTCACGGAAGAGGGCGGCCTCGTGGAGGCTGCCACGCTCAAGCGCTTCGGCCTTGCGGAGCGCGAGCCGCGCGGCCTGCGGCAGCCTGTGGCGGTGCCGGCCAGAGCGGTGGCCGCGGTGGCGGCCGGGCTGCTCGTCTTCCTCGCGCTCCAACTGCTCGGCCCTGCGCCGCCGGTGGCGCCCATAGCCGCGGCCGGTGCCGCCGCGCTTGCGGTTGCCCTCCTCCCGCGCATCGGCTGGCTGGCGGCGGCCGTCGGGGTGATCGGCTGGCTCGGCACACAGCAGGCCGGCACGGCGCTCGTGCTTGTGATCGCCGCCGCGGCGGTCCCCCTGCTGCTCTTCCGGGCAGGCGCGCTGTGGTCCGTGCCGGGGCTCGCGCCGGCGCTCGGAGCCATCGGGCTCGCGCCCGCGTACATGGCGCTGGCGGGAATGAGTGCACGCAGCGCATGGCGCCGGGCCGGACTGGGAGCGGCGGGGTTCCTCTGGATCGTGGCCGCCGAGGTGGTCACGGGACGCTCGCTGCTGTACGGCCCCGCGCATGGCACGCAGCCGCGGCCGCGCTGGGACGGGTCGCTCACGCATGCCGTGGCGCACGCGATCTTCCCCACGCTCACCAGTGCCGCTCTCGCGCCCGCAGCTGTGTTCGCCGCGGGCGCGGTGCTGCTTCCGCTGGCCGTGCGCGGACGCAACCTCACCTTCGACGTCATTCTCGCCGCGGCGTGGGCGGCCGGCGTGGTGGCGGCGCTGCACGCCCTCGACGGCGTGCTCGCGTCCGATGTACGCCTGGCCGCCGCGCGGGGCGAGACGGTGGGCGCTCTGCTCGGCGCGGGGCTGGCCGTGGCGGCCGCCCACGTGCGCACTCCGTTAGCGCCCGTGACACCATCCACGGTTCCCTAGGATGGCTTCGGAATGAGCGTTCTACGCAACCTCGAGGCGAAGCTCGAGGCCTTCGTCGAAGGGGCCTTCAGCCGTGCCTTCAAGTCACGCGTCCAGCCGGTCGAGCTGGCGCGCAAGCTTGCCAAGGAGATGGAGGAGAACCAGGTGGTCTCCATCTCGCGCACGTACGTTCCGAACGAGTACGTCGTGTTCCTGTCCCCGGGCGATCGCGAGCAGTTCTCGAGCTATGAGGGTGCGCTGAAGAAAGAGCTGTCCGACTATCTCCTCGAACACGCGCGCGGGGAGGGACTCGCGCTGGTCACCCGGCCGACGGTGGAGTTCAGGACCGACGAGCGCCTGGGGCTTGGGGAGTTCGGCATCCAGGCCCATCTGATCCAGCCGCCGGACGAGGAGATGGGCGAGGTGGAGCCCCAGCAGGCGGACTACGGGCACACGATGGTGTACTCGCCCGACGCCGAGGCGCGCAAGCTGGTGGAGACGCCGGCGCTCGGCCGCGCGCTGCTCGTGGCCAACGGTCACCGCACGGTGCTGAGCGGGGCGCGCGTGGTGGTGGGCCGCAGCCGCGACTGCGACGTCGTGCTCGACGACCCGAACGTCTCCCGCCGCCACGCGGAGCTGCGCCGGCAGGGTGAGACGTGGATGGTGGCGGACCTCGGATCGACGAATGGGGTGAAGGTGAACGGCCGGCGAGTGGAGCACGCCGTGTTGAAGCCAGGCGACGAGATCACGCTGGGTCTGTCCCGACTGTCCTTCGAACAGGAGTAGCAGTGCAGACCGACCCGGTCGCGGTAGCGCTGAAGTTCGCGTTCTTGATCGTGCTGTACCTGTTCCTCCTATGGGTGGCGCGCAGCTCCCTGCGCGACATGCGGCGCACCGGCCAGTACGTCGAGCCCGCCACGGACGCGGCACCGCCGCCTGGCGCACGCGAGCGCCGGGAGCGGAGCGGTCCGGACCTGCGGGCGGGGGTGGAGCCTCGGCTCGAGGTGATCGCGGCGATGGGTCATGAGCCGGGCACGGTGTTCCCCTTGGCCGACGGCGGCGCCACCATGGGCCGCTCCGCCAGCTCGGACATCGAGGTGGACGATCCGTTCGCCTCGTCGGCGCACGCGCGCATCTTCCCGCGCGGCGACTTCATGTTCATAGAGGACATGGGCTCGACCAACGGCACGTACCTCAACGGACGCCAGCTGCGCCGCCCGGAGCAGCTGAAGATGGCGGACAAGATCCGGATCGGCGACACCGAGTACCGCTACCAGGAGTAGGAGAGAGTGCTGAGGGTCGCGGAAGAGGCAGGGCTCACCGACGTCGGCCGGCAGAGGCAGACGAACGAGGATCGCTTCTACGAGTCACCGCCGGTGTTCGCCGTGGCGGACGGCATGGGCGGCGCGCGCTCGGGCGAGGTGGCCTCGCAGATCGCCGTGGACGAGTTCTCGGAGCAGCAGGCCGAGGACGGCAGCCCGGAGGATCGCCTCGCCGCCATCGCGCGCGCGGCCAATCGCAAGATCTACGAGCTTGCGCAGTCGAACGAGTCTCATGCCGGCATGGGCACCACGCTCACCGCCGCGATGGTGGGCGAAAACGCGATCTCGCTCGGCCACGTGGGCGACAGCCGCGCATACCGCTTCCGCGACGACAAGCTCGAGCGCCTCACCCAGGACCACTCGCTCGTGGAGGAGCTCATGCGCATGGGCCGCCTCTCGCCCGAGGATGCCGAGGTGGACCCGCGCCGCTCGATCATCACGCGCGCGCTCGGCCCGGAGCCCACGGTGGAGGTGGAGACCTGCACCTATCCCGCCAAGGACGGCGACGTGTACCTGCTCTGCTCGGACGGGCTCACCGGAATGGTGTCCGAGGAGCGGATGGCCGAGATCCTGCGCGCCCGGTCATCGCTGCGGCAGGCCGCCGACGAGCTCGTGAAGGCGGCCAACGCCGGCGGCGGAAAGGACAACATCACCGTGGTCCTCTTCAAGCTCGCGGATGAAGGAGGGGCTGCCGAGGAGCGCGAGGAGTCGGACACGCTGAGCGGAACCGAGGTGCTCAGCCCGCAGCCGGTGCAGATCGATCCGGGCGGGGACACGATGGTTATCAAGAGGCCACAGGCCACAGGCCACAGGCCACAGGCCGCACCTCCGCCATCCCCTCCGACCTCCGACGTCCGACCTCCGACGCCGCCAGAGGCGGCCCGGCGGCGTCGCGCCCGCTGGCCACTCGCGGCGGCGGTCCTGCTCATCGTCGTCATCGCCGCGCTCGGCGGCCTCTATGCGGCCAGCCGCCAGCTGTACTTCGTCGGCACCGACAACACGGGGCTCGTCACGCTCTATCGCGGCGTTCCATACGACCTGCCCTTCGGCGTCAAGCTCTACACGCAGCAGTACGAGAGCACCGTTCCGGCGGGGTCGCTTCCGGCGCGCCAGCGCAGCGCGGTGCTCGACCACCGCCTCCGCAGCCGCGGCGACGCGGTCGACCTCGTGCGCTCGCTCGAGCGGAGCGAGGGCTAGCCGATGTCCGCCCGCTCACGCGAGCTCTTCGGCCTCATCCCGGTCACGCTGCTCGTCACGGCCGGGTTCACCGCGGTCCTGATCACGCGCTCGTCCCAGATCAACAAGGTGTCGATCACCTACGGCCTCTTCTTCCTCGGCTGCTGCGTGTTCGCGCACATCTTCATACGCGCACGGCTGCCGCATGCGGACCCGTATCTGTTCCCTCTCGGAGCGCTGTTGGCGGCATTCGGCCTCGTGATGATCTACCGGATCGACACGACCCTCGCGCGCCAGCAGGCCGAGTGGTTCGTGGTCGGGCTCGTGCTCTTCTGCGCGACGATCGTCTTCCTGCGCGATTACCGCGTGCTCGAGCGCTACCGGTACACGATCGCGGCGGCGAGCATCGGTCTCCTGCTGTTACCGCGCGTGCCGGGCATCGGTGGCGCGACCAACGGCGCCTACCTGGCGATCCACATCGGGTCGCTCCAGTTCCAGCCGGCCGAGTTCGCCAAGATCGGCATCGTCATCTTCCTGGCGAGCTACCTGCGCGAGACGCGCGACGTGCTCGTCCGCGGCCGCATACCGCGCATCAGCCTGAAGCACTTCGGCCCGCTGCTTTTGATCTGGGGCCTCGCGATGCTGATGCTGATCTTCATCCGCGACCTCGGCAGCTCGATCATGTTCTTCGGCGCCTTTCTCGCGATCCTCTATGTGGCCACCGCCCGTATCTCATTCGTCGTGGTCGGGCTCGCGATGTTCGTGCTCGGCTCGATCTTCTTCGCGAACCACGTGCCGCACGTGCACGAGCGCGTGGAGATCTGGCTGCACCCATTCCGGCCCAACCTCGTTGAGTCGTCGGGCTACCAGATCGCGCAGGCGCTGTTCGCCCAGGCGGACGGCGGGCTGTTCGGCCGGGGCTTCGGCTTATCGCTGTTAAAGCTGCCGGTGGGAGGGCACACGGTCACGATCCTGCCCGCCGCGCACACGGACACGATCTATGCGGTGATCACGAATGAGCTCGGCCTGTTCGGCGCGGCCGCTCTCATCCTCGTGTACCTGCTGTTCGTGGCCCGCGGCTTCAAGACCGCGCTCATGGCGCACGACGGCTTCTCGAAGCTGCTCGCGGCCGGCCTGGCGTCGGTTGTCGCGCTCCAGGTGTTCGTGATCGTCGGCGGCGTGACCCGCGTGATCCCGCTCACCGGCGTCACGCTGCCCCTCGTCTCCTACGGCGGCAGCTCGATCCTCGCGAACTTCGTCGTACTGGCGCTGCTGCTCATGATCTCGAACGAGTCGCGCCGGGTCCACACCGAGCGCGGAGGCGTGGTTTGAACAGGCAGATCACGCACCTGTTCGGCGTTGTGCTCGTGCTGTTCACGCTGCTGGTGGTGTTCACGTCGCGCTGGACGGTGTTCGAGGCAAAGAGCCTGCAGAACGAGTCCGCCAACAGGCGCCCGCTGCTCGAGCAGCTCCAGATCCCACGCGGCTACATCTATGCGGACGACGGCACCGTGCTGGCGAAGAACGTCAAGTCGGGGCACGGTGCCACGCTGCGCTACAGCCGGACCTATCCCACGAACAACCTCTTCTCGCACACGGTCGGCTACTCGTTCATCACGCACGGCAGCGCGGGACTCGAGAAGAAGTACAACGACCAGCTGGCGGGGAACGCGAACGAGTTCTCCTCGATCATCGACGAGCTGTCCGGGCAGAAGAAGGTCGGCAACGACCTGCACACGACGCTCGACCCTGCAGCCCAGAAGCTCGCCCTTCAGCTCCTCGCGGGCCGCCCCGGATCCGTCGTGGCGCTCGACCCGCGCTCAGGCGCCGTGCGAGTGATGGCGAGCGACCCGAACTACAACCCCAACAGCATCCCGTCGCAGTTCAAGCAGCTCAACACCGACAAGGCCGCGCCGCTCTTCAACCGCGCCACGCAGGGCGGCTACCCGCCGGGCTCGTCGATGAAGGTGGT
>DATEPK010000141.1:0-18754 GCA_035273245.1 Thermoleophilaceae bacterium | reverse complement strand
GAGAAGCGCGTGGCGCGCTCGCGGCGCGCGCGGGTGGGCGCGCGCCGCTGGGAGCGGGTCCTGCTTGGGGAGTGTGTGCGGTTCGGGTGGGTCATGCTGCTTGCTGCTCCATTTCGATGTTGGTGGGAAGGGAGGTGTCGGGCTCGGAGAGCTCGAGCTCCGCCCGAGGGCCGCGCGGCCGCAGCAGCCAGAAGGCCACAGCGATGCCGACGGCGATGGTTGCCGCGCCGACCTGGAACGCCAGGTGGTAGCCGCCGATCAGCGAGCTGGTGAGCCCGTGGTGGTCGGCCAGCAGGCTCTTTGTGTGGTTGCCGGCGATCGTGCTCAGCACTGCGAGGCCGAGCGCGCCGCTGATCTGCTGTGACACGTTGGTGATGCCGGAGCCGAGCCCGGCGTCGGCGGCGGGCACGTCCGCCATCGCCAGCGTGAGCAGTGGCATGAACGCGTTGCCGATGCCGAATCCGATCGCGAAGCAGGCGAAGAACACCGTGGGGAAGAAGGCGGTGTCCGGCCCGACCGAGGCGAACAGGAGCAGCCCGGCGATTGCGCTCACCATGCCCATCGTGAGCACGCGCACCGACCCAAAGCGCTCGACGAGCCGCGCCGTGATTCCTTGGGAAAGGACGGCGACGGTGAGCGTCCAGGGCAGGAACGCCGCGCCGGTCTGCAGCGGGCTGTAGTGGCGGACGTGCTCGAGATAGAGCGTGCCGAGGAAGAAGCTCGAGTACATGCCCGTGACGAGCAGCCCGCGCACGAGGCTGGCATTCACGAGCCCGCGCAGCCGCAGGATGCGCAGCGGCATGATCGGGTTCGCGATACGCGCCTCCAGGTAGAAGAACGCCGCCATCAGCAGGACCGCGATCCCGCCGAAGCCGAGCACCTGGGTGGAGCCCCAGCCGTGGTTCGTGGCCTGCACGATCGCGTAGATCGCGTTCATCAGCGAGACGGTGACGAGAGCCGCGCCGAGCCAGTCCACGCCGTGACCGAGGCCGAGTCCGCGGTCAGAGCGGATCAGCGCGTTGCCGAGCGCGAAGGTGGCCGCGCCGATCGGCAGGTTGACGAAGAAGACCCAATGCCAGCTCAGGGCCTCGGTGAGCAGCCCGCCGGCCAGCAGGCCGAGCGAGCCGCCGGCGACCGAGACGAACACGTACGCGCTCATCGCGCGCGCCCGCTCGTCGGGCCGGGGGAACTCGGTGACGATGATCGCCAGGATCACGGACGCCTGCGCGGCCGCGCCGATGCCCTGAAGGAAGCGGGCGCCGATCAGGAAGCCCTCGCTCGGAGCCATGCCGCACAGAAGCGACGCGAGCGTGAACACCACCACGCCGGTGAGGAACACGCGCTTGCGCCCGACGAGGTCGCCGAGGCGCCCCGCCAGCAGCAGCAGGCTGCCGAACGTCACGAGGAACGCGTTCACGACCCACGTGAGGTTCGCCTGAGAGAAATGCAGGTCGTGCTGGATCGACGGCAGCGCGACGTTCACGATCGTCACGTCGAGCACGATCATCAGCTGCGCAAGGCACACGACCATCAGCGATGCCCAGCGGCGGTTGTCGGCGGTCATTTTGGGGGCGAGGGAGAGAGTCATGGTTTTTCCCTTGTCGGTGAGGCCAATCGGGGCTAAGATCTGGAGGCGACCTCCGGAATAAGTGGAGGAGGCCTCCGGAAATATACGGAGGGTACCTCCGTTTGTCAAGGGAATTTCGATGTCGACCACAGAAACGTCTCCCCAGAGCCTGATCGTGAGGCCGAAGCGTGCGGACGCTCGGCGCAACTACGACAAGGTGCTCGCGGCCGCGCGCGAGGCTTTCGCGGAGGAGGGCGAGTCCACCGCGCTGGAGGAGATCGCCCGCCGCGCCGGGGTCGGCATAGGCACGCTCTACCGCAACTTCCCGAACCGCCAGGCGCTGCTCGAGGCGCTGTACGTCGAGGAGGTCGAAAAGATGGCGGTCACACCCGCGGAGCTCGAGGGCGCCGATCCCTGGGAGGCGCTGAACGCCTGGTTCGACCGCTTCATCTCCTACGTCGGCACCAAGCGGGCGCTCATGGCCGAGCTGCAGAACTACCTCGAGCCGGACGCCGAGCTCTTCCGCGTCTGCCGCGCCTCGCTGTTCGAGTCCGGCGAGCCGCTCCTCAAGCGTGCCCAGGACGCCGGCCTCGTTCGCCCCGACGTGACCATCACGGACGTGATCCAGATGGTCGTCGGGATCGCGAAGATCCCGTCCGGCGACATGAAGGTGAACGAGCGGATCCTGCGGATCGCCGTCGACGGCCTCCGCTTCAGCCCGGAGGGGTAACGCCGGGCACCCGCGTGGGTGGCACAAAACGGCGCCGAAGTGGGTATAGAGAACGTGATGTGGCGCGGGGCCGTCTTTCCTGCGCCGAACGTTGTGACGTCGAAGCCAACGGGGCTGGTGTGGTTCCCGACCTTCTCGACATCGACATTCAGCGCGACGAGCAGGCGCCCGGAATAGCGCGGGACGCCGTCTCGAAGTTCGCCGGCGAGGTCGGCCCAGAACGGCTTGGCGATCTCCGGCTGCTCACATCCGAGCTCGTGACCAATGCGGTGAAGTACGGCGACGGCGGCGATCTCAAGCTGCACATGGCCGTGCGCGGCGACCGGCTGCGTGTGGAGATCACCGACCAGGGAACGGGCTTCGACGCCCAGCGCACCGCGGACAAGCGCAACCGCGAGGACCTCGACATGGTGGGTGGCTGGGGGCTACCGATCGTGGAAACGCTCGCGCGCGACTGGGGCAGCTTCGAGGGCTCAACCCACGTGTGGTTCGAGTTCGAGCTGCCGGACGAGCGCTCCTAGCCGCCGGACGGGGAAACATGAGCGCGATGCCGGGTTCGAAGGTCGCGCGACTCGTGCTTCGCAGGCCGCGCGCCGCGGCACGCGCGCCGTTCGACCTGGCGAAGGTGCGCTGGCCGCTGCTCGCGGCGGTGCCGGCCGCCGTTGCGCTCGCTCGAAAACGCCGCGACCTCAAGCTGCCGCGGGCGCTCAGCAACGTGGTCGCGGCCTCGGTCCCGCTCACTGTCCGGCTCTCTCTGCCACGCGGCCGTGCGCGCAGCGCCCTGCTGTGGGGTGCGCAGATGTGGGCGTACAAGGTGGCGTACGAGATCCCTTACGACCGGCCGGAGCGCGTCCGGCAGCGGCTGCGTGTGGACCCGCCGCTGCGGTTTGACACCATGGTCGGCGCCGGGGTGCCGCCCACGCAGCGTCTCCAGCAGCGGTTGCGCGAGCCGGCTCGCGTGAACGTGCTCGACCGTCTGCTCACGGCGGTCTACACCGTGTGGGAAGCGGAGCCACACGTCGCGCTGGCCGTGCTGCTCGCCAAGCGGCCCGATCGCTTCGCGGCTTTGGCGCTCAGGCAGGGCGCAACGTTCGACCTGACTCTGCTCGGCTACTGGCTCGTGCCGACCGCGCCGCCATGGTGGGCATCCGAGAAGCAGGGGCGCATGGACGGAGTGGTTCAGCGCGTTCCGACGCGGGTGGGGCGCGACCTCCGGAACGAGCCGCTCGAGCAAGACGACGTGGAGGGGGCGAATCCGTGGGCGTCCATGCCATCGGACCACTTCGCGTCCGCGCTCACGGCGGCCTCGGTGTTGCGGGAGATCAACCCCGCGCTCGGCGCCGTTGGGCTGGGGTACGCGCTGGCGCTCGGCTTCTCGCTCGTCTATCTCGGCGAGCACTACGTGGCCGATCTGGTCGCGGGCGCAGCGCTCGCCGCGGGAGTGATCGCGGCGGAGCCGCTCGTGCGGCCCGTGGCGGAACGGGCGGACGCGGTGCTGCGCCGGCTCGAGCCGTGAGCTACTGCGCGGCGGCGTCGATGCGGCGGACCGTCGCCTCGGCAAGGGCTGCCGCGTTGCGGACAGACCTGTAGTCGAGAGCCTCCGGCGTGTCCGTGGGCCAGTGGTAGTTGCGCGGCGCGTTGTACCAGTCGAGCGAGGAGATCACCGCAGTGGGGATGCCGGCCCGCAGCGACACCTGCCCACCGGTGGCGAAGCGGAAGCGGAACGGCGCGTCGAGCTCGATGCCGAGTTCGCGCGCGCACTCCTCCACCTGCCGGCGCACCGCCTCCGGATAGCGGTGGAGGCGCAGCAGGCCCTCGCCGTCGAGGAGCAGCAGGCGCGGCGAGCCGACGCTCTCTAGGCAGAGGCATGTGGTGTGCTCGCGCGGGAGTCCGGGAAAGCCGCGGCGGCGGAAGGCGTCGAAGCCTTCGAGAAACGACTCCTCCGAACCGCTCGAGAAAAGGAATACGGACGTTCGCTGGGGAGGCTGAGCGGCAAGCTCGCGCATTGCCGCGATGCCTGCCGCCACGCCCGAGAGGTTGTCGTTCGCCCCGGGCACGACCGGTGCCCGGCCGATGTCGATCAGTATCGCCCCGTTCACGAGCGCGGTCGCGCCGCCGGCAACGCGGAGCGCACGCGAGCGCGCGAGCTGCCCGAGCGCGACGAGGGCCGGCCCCGCCACGCTGGTCCACAAGAGCGGCGGCGTGGTGCGCAGGCGATCGATCAGCGGCCCGAACGCGCGAGTTCCGGCTTTCGCGAGGCGTGTGTCGAACACGCGGCCGCTGTGAGAGGCGTCGTGGTGGACGTGAATGAGCACCGCCTGGTCTGAGTCCGGCGGGCCGAGGCGGGCGAGCACGTTGTGGCACGCACGCGTACCGACCGCGCGCCGCAGGCGGCGGGAGCCAAGCTCGAGGTCGTCCGCCGCGGCCCATGCGGCGAGTGCTGCGAGCAGCGCGGCGCTTCTGCGCGGCACGAGTGCCGACGCCACGGCCAGTAGCGCGAGCAATCCGAGCGGCTGCCAGTAGGTGCCATTCACAGGCTCCTCCATCAGTGTCACCTCGGCTCCCAGCTCGCGCAGCTCCTCGGCGATCATGGCCGCCGCCCTGCCCTCACCGGCGCTCGCGCTCGGCCGCGGGATCGGTGCGAGGCGCTCCACGCAGCGCCGGAGCTCAGCTTCGTCGAGCGATGTCATCGCGATCCCGCTGCCCGTCATTGCACGAATGCAAACGGCGCGACCCAAGGTGGCTTACGCTCATTGGGATGGCCGACGCGACCACCGTCGAAGAGGTGCTCGAGCAGCTCAAGGAGCTCGACCGCTCGCTGCCGCCCACTGACGGGGTGAAGTGGTTCAACAAGCTGTACCTGGAGGTCACCCAGCAGGTGGCGAGCGAGGTGCCGAACCTGCCCCAGGCGGACCCGGGCTTCCTCGCCGCGCTCGACGTCTACTTCGGCAACCGCTACTTCCACGCGCTCGACTCGGCGGGCGACGGCCGTCTGCCGCACGAGTATCCGTTCCACGCCTGGAAGCCGCTGTTCGAGGCGCGCTTCAACAAGGAGATCGCGCCTGTGCAGTTCGCGCTTGCCGGCATGAACGCACACATCAACCACGACCTCGCGATCGGCGTGTGCGACACGTGCGCCGCGCGGGGCGAGACGCCGGGCGGCCCGCAGCACAAGGACTACAACTCGGTGAACGGGCTGATCGCGAAGGTCGAGCAGGAGATGAAGGCGTGGATGATGACCGGCCTCCTGAAGGAGCTCGACCTCGTCTTCAACCCGGTGGACGACATCGTGGCGGTGTGGGACGTCGAGCGCGCGCGCGACGCGGCGTGGGTGCGCGCGGAGGTTCTGTGGACGCTGCGGGACGTGCCGGAGCTGCAGGACTCCTACGAGGCGATGAACGACCGCGCCACGGAGCTGGCCGGGCGTGCGCTGCTCGTGCCGGTGGGCCTGCGCTAGCTCTCCCCGGCCAGTGCCGAAGCGAGGCTGCCCCCGAGCTCTCGCTCCGGGTTGCGCAGTCCCGGCACGGCGAGGAAGGAGATGGTGGTGACGCAGCCGAGCACGCCGGCGAGCACAAGCGTGGTCTTCGCGCCGAGCGCGGACGCGATCGGGCCGGTGATCGCAAACGACAGCGGGATCAGCCCGATGGACACGAGCCAGTCGAAGCTCGACACGCGCCCGAGCATCTCGTTCGGCACGAGCGCCTTCATCAACGTGCCCCAGACCACGTTGCCGGCCGCGGACAGGCCGCCGCCCAGCAGCGCGATGAGCGCGAACAGCCACGCCCCGGACGCGATGGCGAAGCCCACGAGCAGCAGCGCCTGAAGCGACCACGCCGCGAACATGAAGCTGACGCAGCGGCGCGGCAGCCCGGCCTGCGCGATCGCTACCGCGCTGAGGATCGCGCCTACTCCGCCCGCGGCCCTGATCGCGCCGAACATCGCCCCGCCGCCGTGCAGCGAGTTCTTCACGAGGTAGGGCAGAAGCACCTGGTACGGCCCGAAGAAGGCGAGCAGGCTGAGGCAGGCCGCGGCGAGCGTGCCCCACAGCCACGGGTTGGCCCGCACGAAGCGGAAGCCTTCGGCGATCTCTTTCACCGCCTCCCGCGCCGACCTGGCGCCGGCGGCCGGCCGCTCGACCGGACGCATCATCAGCAGCGCGCATACCGCCACGAGGAACGTGCAGGCGTCCACGACGAAGGCCACGCCCGGGCTGGCCACAGCGATGAGGATGCCGCCGATGGCCGGACCGAGCAGCTGCACGGCGAGCGGGCGCATGAAGTTGTCGAGCGCGGCGGCAGAGGTGTACTCGTCGGGACTCACGAGAGTGGGCACTATCGCCTCGAATGCCGGCAGGAAGAACGCTTCGGCCGCCCCGTACACGGCCACGGGCACGAGCAGCATCCAGAGCTGGAGCTGGCCGCTGAGCGACAGCGCCGCGATGGCGCCGATGGCCAGCGCCTCAGTTGCGCTGGCGGCGATGAGCACGCGCCGGCGCTCGAGCCGGTCGCTCACCGCTCCTCCGAAGAGCAGGAAGATCACGGTGGGGAGCGTCCATGCCACGCCCACGAGCGACAGCGCCGTGGGGGCGTTCGACAGCGCGTACGCCTGCCAGGCAATCGCGACGAAGTAGATGCCGTCCCCGATCAGCGAGACGGCCATCCCCGTCCAGAGCAAGCCGAACTCGCGCCGCCGGAGAGGAAGCAGGAGACGCAGCCGAATCGACGCGTGAGCGCTCACGCCACTCGCACAATACGCGCAACGCGTCCTGACCATGCCGCGGGTATGCGCCAAGAAGCACCACCGCCCCGGCCGTCGGGCCGGGGCGGGGGTGGGGGCGGCGGCGACTGGCGCCAGAAGAGGAGCCTGCGCCGCTGCTCGCACGCGGCAAGCCGCTCGGCGACTTGCGCGCGCGCGTAATGCTCGTGAATCAGCGAGTGCATGACCGCTCCTTGTTGGAATTGAAATCCCGGAGCGCCCGCGAACTGCAGAGACCGAAGCGTGTCCGTTCGACACCTGGTCGCGGGCGATCCGGCTGCCCGCGACCCAGTGGATGCGTCTAGGTCAGGAGCAGCGGCCGGGCTGCGCTGAGCGCACCCTTCGCATTGCTCGTATGTAGACGTGGCTGGGACACGGCGAGCGACCGTATCAGCCACTTGTTCGATGTCAAGCGAAGAACGCGTTAAGGAAGGCGCGCTACCGTGGTCGGGGCCCGAGCGAGGAGCTTCGAATGCGATTTCTCCGAACGACCTCCACGATGCGCCTGCTGGCGCTCGTGATCGGAGTGGTGGTGGTCGCGGCTGCCAGCGCCGCTATCGCGATCGCCGCAACCAGCGGGGGCGGGACCAAGCCGCCGCCGAAGCCGCTCGCGCAGGCTGTGCACGACGCGCTCACGGCGCCGAAGGTCGACGGCGTGACCGCCCGCATCAAGTTCACCAACCACCTGATCGACTCGAGCGCGATCACGGGGTCGAACCCGCTCATCAGCGGCGCGACCGGCCGCCTGTGGGCGAGCTCGGACGGCAAGGTGCGGATCGAGCTGCAGTCGGACAGCGGCGACGTCCAGCTCGTGTCCGACGGCAAGAGCTTCCTCGTCTACGACGGCTCCTCCAACACGGCGTACACCGGGCAGGTGCCGCAGCACAAGCGGCAGCAGGAGAAGGCGCCGCCGTCGCTCGGCCAGATCCGGAAGGGCATCGGGCAGGCGAGGCAGCACGCGAAGGTGTCCGGCGCGATACCGGCCACCGTGGCGGGGCAGCCGGCCTACGAGGTCCGCGTCTCCCCGCAGCACGGCGGGCTCGTGTCCGGCGTGCGGCTCTTCTGGGACGCGGTGAAGGGCGTTCCGCTCAAGGTCGCGCTGTACGCGCGGGGCGACGGCTCGCCGGTGCTCTCGCTCGGCGTGAAGAGCATCTCGTTCGGCAAGGTGAGCTCGTCGGTGTTCGCCATCTCGCCGCCGAAGGGCGCGCACGTGGTGGACCTCACCCAAAAGTCGGGGCCGGGGACGAAGCAGCCACTCACGTTCAGCCCGTCCACACCGGCGCAGCTCGCCGGCAAGCCCCGAGGCGAGGTGAAGCACCTCGCCTCCGGCGCCGTGCTCGCCACCTACGGTCAGGGGCTCGATGGCATCGCGGTGCTCGAGCAGAAGGCCGAGCAGCAGGCGCCGCCGGCCCAGCCGCGGCACGGTGACAACGGCCTCTCGCTGCCGACCGTCGACGTGAATGGCACCACCGGGCAGGAGCTGCCCACGGCGCTCGGCACGATGGTGCGCTTCACGCGCGGGGGCGTGGAGTACACGGTGCTCGGCTCGCAGCCCGCGCAGGTGGTGCTGGCCGCGGCGCGCGCGCTGTAGCGATGAGCGAAAGCGCGGCGCCCGTAGAAGTCCGCGGGCTTGTGAAGCGTTACGGCGAGCTCACCGCGGTGGCCGGCGTGGACCTCACCGTCGAGCCCGGCGACGTGTATGGCTACCTCGGCCCGAACGGCGCGGGCAAGACCACCTCGCTGCGCATGATGCTCGGCCTGATCCGCCCGACGGCGGGGCAGGTGCGCCTCTTCGGCCGCGACCCGCAGGTGACCGTGCGCGCGCTCGAGGGCGTGGCCGGCTTTGTGGAGGCGCCGCGCTTCTACCCATACCTGAGCGGCATCGAGAACCTGCGCATGATGGCCGCATTCGACGGAGGCGACGCTCGTGAACGCATCCCGTCCGCACTCGACGTCGTGGATCTGGCCGACCGCGCGAAGGACCGTGTGGGCGCCTACTCGCACGGCATGCGCCAGCGGCTCGGGATCGCCGCGGCGCTGCTCCGCGATCCGCGCCTGATGCTGCTCGACGAGCCCACCACGGGGCTCGACCCCGGCGGCATGCGCGACATGCGCGAGCTGGTGCGGCGGCTGGCGGGGGAGGGGATCACCGTGGTGCTGTCGAGCCACCTCCTGTCCGAGGTGGAGGAGCTGTGCAACCGCGTGGCGATCGTGCGCAAGGGCAGCATGGTGTACGAGGGGCACCTGGACGAGCTGCGCCGCACCGCCGGCGCCGGCTACAGGCTGCGGACCACCGACAACGCGATCGCTGAGCGTGTGTGCCGGGCGCAGCCTGGTGTAGAGAACGTGCGCACGAGCGGTGCCGAGATCCACTTCAGCGCCGACGAGGGGACCGTGGGCGAGCTGTCGGTCGCGCTCGTGGAGTCCGGCGCCGCGATCCTCGCGCTCGCGCCCGAGCACGCCACGCTCGAGGAGCTCTTCTTCCGGCTCACAGAGGGCGACGAGAACGGCGACCGCGCGCCGGTGGCGCTGGAGCAGACCGCATGAGCGCGACCCCGACAGTGGGGACCGTCTACCGCTGGGAGCTGCGCAAGCTGCGCTCGCAGAAGCGCACGTATCTCGGCCTTGGCGCCGCGGCCGCAGTGCCGGTCATCTTCGTCACCGCCACCTCGCTGCGCGGCGGCGGCCCCAACGACGTGCCGTTCGGCCGCTACATCCACGACACCGGGCTCGCGATCCCGCTCGTGCTGCTTCTGTTCGGCTCGATCTGGATGTTCCCGCTGATCACGGCGCTCGTGGCGGGGGACATCGTCGCGTCCGAGGACGGCAACGGCACGCTCAAGACGATCCTCACGCGCTCGCTCGAGCGCTGGCATGTGTTCGCCGGCAAGACGCTGGCCGCGTTCACGTACGCCGTGGCCGCGATCTTCATAAACGGCGTGGTGGCCCTGGCGGCCGGCGTGATCGCCTCCGGCTTCCACCCGCTCGTGAGCCTCTCGGGCACCACGGTGTCCGCCCAGCGCGGGCTGCTGCTCGTGGTGCTCAGCCTGCTCGTGTACCTGATCCCGATCGTGGCGATCGCCTGCGTGGGCCTGCTCCTGTCCACAATCACCCGCAACAGCGCGGCGGCGGTGGTGGGAACGCTGATGTTCTCGCTGATCCTCCAGCTGATCGGGATCCTGCCCGGCCTCGGCGGCCTCCAGCCATATCTCCTGAGCACGCAGTTCAACGCCTGGCAGGGCCTGCTGCGCCAGCCGATCGACTGGGACCCGATCGTGCGCGCCGCCTGGGTGTGCGCGCTATACGCGCTGCCCGCGATCGGCTGGGCCTACCTGGCGTTCCTGCGGCGCGACGTGGCCGGAGGCTGATGCCAAGCTGTGCGCGGTGAGAATCGCGCTCTTCTGCCACTCGCTCGTGTCGGACTGGAACCACGGCAGCGTGCACTTCCTGCGCGGGGTGGTGGCCGAGCTGCTCGACCGCGGGCACGACGTGCGTGCGTACGAGCCGGGCGACGGCTGGAGCCGCCAGAACCTGCTCGAGGACCGTGGCGAGGTGGCGCTCGAGGAGATTCACGAGCGCTTCCCGTGGATGGCGAGCGTGGTGCGGGAGTACGAGCACGATTCGCTCGACGTCGACGAGGCGCTCGACGGTGCGGAGCTCGTGCTCGTGCACGATACGAGCGAGCCCCCGCTCGTGGCGCGGATCGGTGCACGGCGTGCCGCCGGGGCGACCTTCCGGCTGCTCTTCCACGACACGCACCACCGCGCGGTCACCGCACCTGACGAAATCGCCGGCTACGACCTGAGCGAGTACGACGGCGTGCTCGCCTTCGGCGAGGTGCTCCGCCGGATCTACCTCGAGCGCGGTTGGGCCGAGCGCGCATGGACCTGGCACGAGGCGGCGGACACGCGCGTGTTCCGCCCGCTGCCGGATATGGAGCCCGAGGCGGACCTCGTGTGGATCTGCAACTGGGGCGACGGCGAGCGCGGCGAGGAGCTGCGTGACTTCATGCTCCGCCCCGCGCGACGGCTGAGGCTGCGCGGCACGGTGCACGGCGTTCGCTACCCGTGGCGCGGCCGGCTGGCCGTGCGACTGGCGGGGCTGCGCTATCGCGGCCGGCTCGCGAACCACCGGGCGCCGGCGCAGTTCGCGCGCCATCGGGTGACGGTGCATGTGCCGCGGCGGCCGTACGCGCGGGCGCTACCCGGCATCCCGACGATCCGGCCGTTCGAGGCGCTCGCGTGCGGGATCCCGCTCGTGTGCGCGCCCTGGGACGACGCCGAGGGTCTCTTCAGACCGGGCGAGGACCTGCTGATCGCACGCGATGGCAATCAGATGTGCCACCAGCTCGACGCCGTGCTGCATGACAGCCAGCTGGCGAAGGCCCTCCGCGACAACGGCCTCGAGACGATCGCGAAGCGCCACACCTGCGCGCACCGCGTGGACGAGCTGCTCGGGATCGCCCGTGAGCTGGGCGTTCGAGCGCAGGCGCCCGCGTGAGCTCGCTCAGCCGGCCGTTCGTGCTTGAGCGAGCGCCCAGTCGAGCGCGTGGTCGGCCACCTCTTGCCAACCATCCTGCGCGACCGTCCAGTGCGAGCGCTCGGGGTACTCCTTCAGCTCCGTGACAGCGGTGGAGTGCCTGTAGAGCCTGTAGTTCGCGCGGGTGGTCGAGGCCGGCACGGTGTGGTCCTTGCCACCGGCGAGGAGGAGCAGCGGTGCGCGCCCGTTGTTACGCGTGTTGATCTTTGTCGCAGCGTTCGGATTGAAGTTCGCAAGGCCTGCCTGGAACAGCGGCCGGCCGGGACCGGGCACGGCGTAGCGATCGTACGCGCGCCTGGACTCTTCTTCGCTCAGCGTGTTCGTGAAGCCGTAGTGAAACTGCTTCGGCGTCAGCATCTGCGCACGGTGCCGGTTGGCAGGATTGCGTAGCGCCACCGACGCGACCTTCAGCTGCGAGTAGGGCAGGCCGAGGATGCCCTTCGGCGGCGCGGGGTCGATGGCCACACCCGCGGCGCCGAGGCCGCGGTCGAGCAGAAGCTGCGTGACGAGTCCACCGAACGAGTGCCCCATGATGATCGGCGGTGCGTCGAGGCCGCGAACGATCGCGTCGTAATGATCGGTGACCTCTTTCACGCCGACGCGCTCAAACGGCTTCGTGTCGCGCCGCAGCTCCTCGACCGGCCGGTCGAAACCCGGCCACGCCGGTGCGAGCACCTTGTGCCCGCGTGACTCGAAGCGCTCCTTCCACTGCTCCCAGCTCAGCGGTGTGAGCCACAGTCCGTGGATCAGAACGATTGGCGGCGAGTCCACTAACCGAACGTTAGCGCCGAACTAAGAAAATGCATATTCGGCGCCGATAGCCTCGCTCGCGCGCGGCCAAGGGTGCGACCGTGAACCGAGTGCAAGAGAGAAGCGCGAGTCATCTGTGGATTCGCCTGCGCTGGCCGGCCGCCGAGCTGGGGCTGGTCCTCGCGGGGACGGCGCTCAGCGCTTGGCTCGTCCACGTCTTCCTCGTGGCGACCAACTTCGCTCCCCAGAGCGAGGTGGCCTCCGGGCTCGGCCCGCTGTGGGCGGCGGCGATGCTGTTCCTCGTCGTCGTTGCGCAGTTCATCCAGCGCCGCAGCCCGGTGCGCTACGCGGCGCGGGCGAGGATGGGGGTGGCCACGCTCGCCGGCCTGGCCACCGGCCTCGTCACGCTGCCTCTCACCGCGGGCCTCACCGGCACCGACCAGCCGCTCAACACGATCCTCGGCGGCGACATGGCGTTCCGCACCCAGTACGTCACCCGCTTCGCATCCACCTGGCACCTGCAGGACTACGGCTTCAAGGGACTGAAGGCGTTCTACCCGCCGGCCTGGTTCTGGGTGGCGGGACGCGCGGCGCACGTACTCGGCCTGCACGAGCCGTGGCACATAGTGAAGCCGTTCACGCTGCTGACGATCGGGGCGGCCCTCCTCACGGCGTACATCCTGTGGCGGATGGTGCTCACGCCGGCGGGAGCGCTTTCGGCGGCCGTGGGATCGTCGCTCGTGCTCAGCCCGCAGGTGGGGCCGCTCAAGTTCGCCACCGCGGCGTGGTACTCGCCGTACTCATGCTTCGTGGCCGTCACGGGCGCCGCATGGGTGGCCGCCACGCTGCACACCCTGCGGCTCCCGGCGCGCCTGGCGCGGCTGCGGCTCGTGTTCCTCGGCCTGGTGGGAGCCGCGCTGGCGCTCTGTTACTACCTGCTCTTCATCATCCTCGCGGTCGCGCTGATCGCGCTGGTGCTCTTCCCCGCGGAGAACCGCGCGCGCACGCTGCGGCGCACGGGCGTGCTGTTCGCGGGGATCGTGCTGCTCACCGCGGTGTTCTGGATCCCGCTTCTGCGCGCGCTGCTTCACGGCGGCGCGTCACAGGGCGGCTTCGTGCGGCCGGACTTCCTGCACGTGTTCGTGGGAATCGGGCGGCCGCTCTCGCTCGCGGTGCTCGTGCTGGTGGTGGTGGGAGCGCTCGCGCTCACGCTCGCCCGGCCGGCCAGCCAGGCCGTTGCGGGGGTGCTGCTCGGTGGAGTGATCTACCAGCTCGTGTCGGTGGCGACGCTCGTGTTCGCGCAGAACCAGCTCCAGCCCCACCGGGCGGTGACGATGATGTGGGCCACCTTCGGCGCCGGCGTGGCCGTGGCGATCGACAGCTTCGGGCCGGACGCCGGCCTGGGGCGGCTCCTACAGCCGCCGCTGCCGCGCGCCTTCGGCAGGCTGGCCGCCGTGATCGCGCTGCCCGCGGTGTTCGTGCTCGGCTCCTCGATGGCGAGCGACCTCATCTCCGGGCCCTTCGCGCGCAAGGCGCACGACCGCCCGGCGCTCGGACAGTCGCGCATCATCTCGTCGTTCATCACGAGCACGACGGGACGGCGGCCCGACAAGCTCGTGGTGCTGTCCGGCGACCATGGACTGCTCGTGATCAAGCCGTACTACGGCTTCCTGCCGTTACGGGCGCGCTACGCGCACCCGGAGGCCCACCTCGCGCAGCGGATCGAGGTGCTGCGAGCCGCTGCGCGCTGCCCGGACTCGGCCTGCGCCACTCACACGCTCGAGCACTCGAAGTTCGGCCGCATCGACGCGCTCGTGCTCGCCCGCAGCTTCGGCAAGCTGCGGATCGAGACCGAGGAGGACACGTTCCCGGAGCCGACGCCGATCGTGATCGACTTCCGGCCCAAGTTGTTCAAGCCGCGCTTCTGGGTGATGCGGAAGATCGGCGGCTACAAGGTGATGGTGCTACGCAGCATCAGCCGTCACCCGCCACCGCTCCCGATCCCGCGATCGCGTCATGCCGCGGCGCCGGCATCTGCGAAGAGGCACCACGGATCGACTTCCAGATCGACTCGTTCAGCGCGACGTCGGGCGCGGCATCGGCCTCGCGCAGGTTCCAGCGGGCGGCGCTCCTCGCCATAGGAGCAGCCGACGAGTTCACCGCGAACGCGCCGCCGCCGAATGGCGTGACGGCGGGCTGGATCACGTCGTAGGGCGCGAAGTTGGGCTTGGAGGTGAAGGCGGACCACATCGACGGCGCCCGCGCGTCGAAGATGCTCATCGGCGGCAATCCGAGCAGGCGCTCGAGCAGCGCGGTGAGCGCGGAGGTGTCGAACTGGCTGGAATCCACCGCGGCGGTCTGGGTGTACGGGCTGATCACGTACGCGAGGGTGCGGTGCGCGTCCACGTGGTCGGGCCCGTCCTGCGCATCGTCCTCGGTCACGAGGATCGCCGTGCTGCCCCAGTACGAGCTGTGTGACACGGCGTCCACGAGCCTGCCGAGCGCGAGGTCGTTGTCCGCCATGTAGGCCTCCGGTGTGGGGCTGCCGGCCCTCGTGCCTGCCGTGTGGTCGTTCGGGAAGCGCACCATCTCGAGCTTCGGCAGCGGGTCGCTCGGCGGCTTGATGCGGGGGAGCGGGCCGAGCTTGCGCCGCTTGCGCGGCGGCAGGTGCCTGCGCCGCGTCTCCTCGCGCTTCAGCGCCGCCTTCTGCCGCTGGTAGCGGACGAGCGAGCGCTTGTGCTCGGAGTCGAAGCGGGCGAACTCGCGCTGCCACTCGCCCTCGCGCTCGAGGTCCGAGCAGGTGAGGTTGAAGCCGGGAAAGCGCCGGTCCACGTGGTTCCCGAAACGCGAGCTGAGGTGCGTGGTGGTGGTGCTGTTGCCCGAGCCCACGCAGGCGTTGGGCGACTGGGTGAACTCGCCGTAGATCCGGTAGGAGACGCCGTGCCGGTAGGCGTCGTCCCAGATGTAGCCCTCGGTGGGGGCGGCCGCCGGGCGCTTCACGCTCGAGTCGAACGACAGCGGCTCGCTCGCGAACACGCGATTTGGGTTCACGGCCTCGAAGTCGTAAGCGCGCTGGTTGCTGCGCTCGCCCTGCGAGTAGACGAACGGCCAGAGCTTCTCCACGTAGTCCGTCACGTCGGCATGCGTGATCCAGTTGTGCCCGTCCGCGGACACCTGCGCGTCCGTGTAGAAGTTGTCGAACAGCGTGAAGCGGCTCGCGAGCGCGTGGTGATTGGGCGCAGACGCGGTCGTGAACAGGGTCAGGCCCGGGTCGCCGTTGCCCTTTCCGAGGTCGCCCAGCACCTGGTCGTAGGTCCGGTTCTCCTTGATCACGTAGATCACGTGCTTGATCCGGTCGAGGAACTTCGGCTTGCGCGCCGGGTGGCGGCGGAAGTGGTCGTAGCTCTTGACGTTCGCCGTGTAGCTGCGGAGTTGCGCCTGGGTGGGAACCGGAATCACGTCGAGGGAGCCCTTCACCATCGACTTCACGGACTCCGTGTCCTGGTGGATGTTCGGGCTCACGGTGTCCTGGCACTGCGGCAGCGGGCTGCGCGGGCCGCACGGGTTGGGGCCGCTGGTGGTGCCGTTGAGATTGGTGGCGACGATGTCGCGCCCGTCCGGGGTCACGTCCACGTCCGTGGGGTACCAGGCCGTGGGGATGAAGCCGAGCGAGCGGCGCCTACGCACGTCGATCACCTGGATCGCGTTCTCGCCGCCGAGCGCCACGTACACGCGGGTGCCGTCCGGGCTCACGGCGATGCCGTCGGGCGTCGCGCCCACCGGATTGCCCTTCGAGAGCCCCACGTGGATCGTGGCGGCCAGCCTGTCGCGGCGGCTGTCGATCACGGACACCGTGTCGCTGTTCGCGTTCGCCACGTACATCTCGTCGCGGGCCGGGTTCGCGGCGATGGCGTCCGGATGGTCGCCCAGCAGCGGCTGGCCGAACGGCGAGAGCAGGATGTCGTACTTCTTCTGCTGCGTCGCGGTATCGATCACGGACACCGAGCGGCCCACCCAGTTCGTCACGTAGGCCTTGCGGCCGGTGCGGTCGAAGGCAATCGCCAGCGGCTGGCGGTGCACGCCGAGGTCGATGATGCCGGTGACGGCGTTCGTGGCCGGGTCGATCACCGTGACCTGGTGACCTGGCGGATTGCCGGAGGCGCCCGGGCCGGCGAGGTTGTTGGCCACGTAGATGCGGTCGCCGAGCGGAGTGTGGGCGTACGCCAGCCCGGCGGGGAACCACGGTGCCGGGATGTCACCGGTGGGGGTGAGCTGATCACCGGACACCGAGTAGCTGTGCACCACGTTCTCGCCGCCGCCGGACGCCCAGGCGCGGGTGCCATCCGGCGAGAACACCACGCCGAAGAACACCGACTCGCCGAGCTCGCCGTCATAGGGAATGGAGGCAACCCGGCCACCGGTCGTGAGGTCGAACATGTCCGCGCTCTGGAAGCGCGTGGCGCCGCTCGACAGCGAGAGCGCGAGGCGGCCGTCAGGCGAGAGCGCGGTGCCGAGCGGGCCCTGGAAGCCGCCCATGCCGGGCGACACCAGGATCTGGTTGCCGGCCGGGTTCACCGCCGCGCCGGCGGGGGTGAGCACCACCGCGCCCGCGGCGGCGGGCAGTGACAGGCTGAGGACGGCTGCGACGAGCGCGGCGGTTTTCAGGCGTGGGGCCAACCTTTCGTGAACACTCCCTGCCGGCAGAGTTGCGCTCACCAGGCTACGGCCGTGGGCACGTCGTCCACGATCAAACAGTCCACGGAGGCGGCCTTGAGCCGCTCGGCCTGCTCGCGGTCCGGGCACCAGCCCACCACCTGGAGACCGGCTTCGTGCGCCACCCGGATCGAGCGGTGCAGCTCCTCCTCCTCGAGCTGGAGCGACTGCACGTGCGGGGCCACCACGTCCATGCCGAGATGAACCGCCGCCGGCACCGCTTTCCGCAGCGGAAAGCGGATCCAGGTGAGGAGACCCACCGGAATGGCGGGCGCCAGCTCGCGCACGATCAGCGGCGCCGAGGGGTCGAAGCTCGTGGCGAGCAGCGGCCGAGCGGGCGAGCGGGTGGCGAGCTCTGCCGTGAGCGCTGCTGTGGTCTCCTCCCGGGGGCGCTGCGCATCCGCAAGCTCGGTCTTGATCTCGAGGTTCACGCCGACCTCCGGCGGAAGGTCCTCCAGCAGCGTCGCGATCTCGAGCATCCCCTCCGGCTCGCCGTCGAACGGATCGTGCGAGGCCACGAGCCGCCCGCTCGGCGCCCGCCGCACATCCACCTCCACCCAGCGCACGCCCGCAGCCACCGCGGCCCGGAACGATCCGAGGGTGTTCTCGCGCTGTCCGCCGATCACGCCCCTGCCGCTGCCGCGGTGCCCGCATAGAACTGGAACGTCGTCGAACACACGGGCCGGCGGCTGCACCATCGAGTAGCTTGCCACGCTGTGTCGATGCCTGCGATCAGCCTGGTCCTTGTGGTGCATCGCGAGCAGGGATGGCTCCCCGGGCTCGCCTCATCCGTGCTCGAGAGCGGTTTTTCCGACCTCGAGCTGGTGGCCGTGGACGATGCCTCGCCGGACCACGCGCCGGAGATGCTGGACGAGCTGGCGGAGCGGGATCCGCGCGTGAAGGTGCGCCATTTGAGCTCCCGGGTGGGACCCGGCGAGGGACGCAACATCGGGCTCCACATGGCCGAGGGCGAGTACGTGTGGTTCGTGGAGACCACGGACCTCGTGGAGGCGATGGCGCTCCCCGCCGGCGACGTCGGGCTCGTGCCCTGGGCGCGCATGGGCGTGCTCGGCGAGCGCAGAGCGGGCGGGCGTCCGGAGACCGCCGGCCGGCAACTATGGAACAAGCTGTTCAGGCGCGAGCTGGTCGCCGATCTTCGCTTCGGCAGCGGGCTCGGCAGTGAGCTCACGGTCACCTGGCCGGCGTCGTTTCGCGCTGAGCGGGTGGACCCGCTCCAGGGCGCGAGCTACGTGCGCCGCCGGCCGCCGAACGCCGAGCCGGAGCCCGGCGAGCCGTCCGACGTGCTTGCGCAGTACGAGGCCGTGCTCGCGGACGCGCCGGAATCTGCGCGCCCGGTCGTCGTCACGGCCATGCTGCGAGACGGGCTCTCGATGCTGGAGGACGCTCAGTTCTTCGAGCGGCTCTCCACGGCGTATCGGCGCCACCGGACAGGCGACGAGAAGCTTCCCGGCCGCGCGCTCAAGCTGCGCGCGAAGCTCGTGGAGCGCGGCGACTGGGCTGCCTACCGGGCACTCGACCGCTCGATCGAGCTGCGGCGCGAGCTCACGCCCGGGCGCGCGCGGCAGGCAGCGGGGCGTGTGAAGCGCGCCCTCACGCCCGCCGGCCCGAGCGACCGCGAGAAGCACTACCGCCGCCGCCTGCGCGATCCGATCGACCCCCACCTCGCCGTGTTCGCCGCC
>DATEPK010000140.1:0-2033 GCA_035273245.1 Thermoleophilaceae bacterium | reverse complement strand
ATACTGGCGGAGAGCCTTCGCGCCTGGGCCGAGGAGCGCGGCTACTCGGTCACCGACCATGACGCCGAGGCACTCGTGCGCGCGATGCGCGCCTGGCAGCCGTTCCCCGACACGCGGCCGGCGCTCAACCGCGTGCGCGAGGCCGGCATGAAGCTCGCGATCATCTCGAACACCGACCGCGACATCATCGAGCACACGCTTCGCCACATCGACGTGCCGTTCGACGACGTGATCGTGGCCGAGGACTGCGGCGCCTACAAGCCCGCCGACACGGTGTTCGAGCAGGCGCTCGCGCGCTTTGGCGAGGATCCCGCGGACGTCCTTCACGTGGCGTTCGGCTTCAAGTACGACATCGGCCCCGCCCAGCGGCTGGGCTGCCGGACGGCGTGGGTGAATCGCCATGTGGAGAAGCAACCCGGCGAGGAGAAGCCCGATTACGAGTGGCGCGATCTGTGGGGGTTGGTGGAATATGCCGAGTCGACCGCTTCCTGAGCTTCCAGGTGTGGAGCACCGCTGGGTCGACGCCGGTGGCGTTCGGCTGCACGTGGCCGAGGCGGGCTCGGGCGATCCGGTGGTGTGCGTTCACGGCTGGCCGCAGAACTGGTGGGAGTGGCGCGGGATCATCCCCGGGCTCGCCGAGCGCTACCGGGTGATCTGCCCGGACCTGCGCGGCTTCGGCTGGTCTGACACGCCGCGCTCCGGCTACGAGAAGAGCCAGTTCGCGGCCGACATCGCGGCGCTGCTCGACGCCTTGCAGTTGCGCGACGTGCGCCTGATCGCGCACGACTGGGGCGGCGTGGCCGGCTTCATCCTCTGCCTCGAGCGGCCGGATCTCGTGAAGCAGTACCTGGCGCTGAACACGGCCCATCCGTGGCCCCGCCTCGAGGGCCGGCGCCTCCCGGACATGCGCCGCTTCTGGTACCAGTGGGTGATCTCGGCGCCGCTGCTCGGCCAGGTGGCGGTGAGGCAGCTTGCGCGGCTGCCGGTCGAGCGCTCATATCTGATCAGCGGGTCGAGCAGCGCCTGGGACGAGCAGGACACGCGCGTGTTCCTCGGCCAGTTCGCCGAGCGGCCGCGGGCGTGGGCCTCGGTGCAGACCTACCGCACGTTCGTCACGCGCGAGCTGGCCGAGCTGGTGCGCGGCCGCTACCGCGACAAGCGGCTGCACGCGCAGACGCTGTGGCTGCACGGTACGGACGACCCGGTGATCCGCCCGTTCATGCTGCAGGGCACCGAGCCCTACGCGGACGACCTGAAGGTCGAGCTCGTGGACGGCGTGGGCCACTTCATCGCGGACGAGCGGCCGGAGCTCGTGCTCGAGCGGGCGCTCACCTTCTTCGCGGCGCAGTCAGCCTGAACGCCTTCGTGGTCCGCATGGTCGGCGCGGTGAAGTTGATCGTCGCGACCACGCGCAGCCGCTTCTTCTTGCGCAGCAGCTCGAGCGCCGAGCGGCGCAGCCGCACGTGCACGCTCGCTCTGCGCCCCGAGCTCACGCGGAAGTGCCGCTTGGTTCCCAGCCTGATCGTGTGTCGCGAGCCCTTCAGCTTGTAGGTGAAGACGACGCTGCCGGCGCAGAGCTGCCGGCGCACCGCGGGGCAGTTCACCCTCACCGTCACCACGCCCTTGCGACTGGCGCGCTGGCTGCGCACCGTGGCACTCGGGCGGGCGAGCAGCACCTTGAACGAGCTCACGGCGGGCGTGGGATCGATGTTGCCCTGCGCGTCCACCGCGCGCACCGCGAAGGCGTGCTGCCCGATCGACAGGACGCCGGTGGTGAACGGCGACGCGCAGGGCACGAACGCGCTGCCGTCGAGGCTGCACTGGAACGACGAGCCGGGCTTGTTCGTGCCGAAGGTGAAGGTGGCTTTGCGGTTGGTGCCTGAAGCGGGCGGGCCCGAGCCGATCGCGGTCTCCGGGAGCGGCGCGGCGATCGTGAAGCTGCCCTGCGCGGGCGTGGTGTCCGGCTGGCCGGCGGCGTCGATCGCCTGCACGGTGAGCGTGTGAGGGCCGTTGCCGAGCGCGGGGCCGAACGG
>DATEPK010000139.1:0-15503 GCA_035273245.1 Thermoleophilaceae bacterium | reverse complement strand
CTTCTCGACCGCGGACACCACGTCCTGCTCCGGCACCTTCAGCATCGCCGCCAGCTCGGCCAGCTCGCGCGTGCGCCTGCGGAAGAGGTCGAATCCGCCTGGGCCCGTGACGGCCTCGACGCGCCGCACGTTCGACGCGCTGGAAGTTTCGTGGGTGAGGTGGAAGAGCCCGATCTCGGCGGTGGTGGCCACGTGCGTGCCTCCGCAGAGCTCGCGCGACACCTCCTCCACCTCGACCATGCGCACCACGTCGCCGTACTTCTCGCCGAAGAGCGCCATCGCGCCGAGCCGCTCCGCCTCGTCGCGCGTGGTCTCCACGGCGCGCACCGGATGGCTCTGCAGGATCCACTCGTTCACCCGCTCCTCCACCGCCGCGAGCTGCGCGTGCGTGAGGCGCTCGCCGTGGGTGAAGTCGAAGCGCAGCTTGTCCGGCCCCACGTAGGACCCCGCCTGGCGCACGTGCGTGCCGAGCTCTGAGCGCAGCGCCGCGTGCAGCAGGTGCGTGGCCGTGTGGTTCGCCATCGTGGCGAGGCGCGTGTCCCGATCCACCAGCGCGCGCGCCGGCTCGCCGACCTCGAGGTTGCCCTCCCGCAGCTCGAGCGCCACCGCCTGGTCGTCCCCCACGCGGAACACGCCCGCCACATCCGCGCGCCCGGAGGGCGTCTCCACCACTCCGCTGTCCGACACCTGGCCGCCACCCTCCGCGTAGAACGGGCTCTCCGGGAGCTTTGCCAGGAAGCGCCCGTTCTCGCGCTCGAGCGCGCCGATCGTGGTGTCCCACTCCGTGGCCTCGTAGCCCACGAAGCGGCTGTGGAAGCCCGCCGAGCGCGCGAACGCGAGCACGCGCTCGTGCTTCTCGCCGCCGCCGCGGCGGCCGCCGGCACGCGCCACCTGGCGGGCACGGTCCATCAACTCCGCGAAGCCCTCGTCGTCGACGGACAGGCCTTCCTCGGCCAGCAGCTCCTTGGTCAGCTCGTACGGGAAGCCATAGGTGTCGTGCAGGCGGAAGGCCTCCTCGGCATCCACCCACGACGTCTCCTCGCGCTTGGCGCGCGCCACCACGTCCGCGAGCAGCCGCTCGCCCTGCTCGAGCGTGTGGCCGAAGCTCTCCTCCTCCGACGCCGCCCACTTCATGATCGTGTCCCGCTGCGCCCGCAGCTCGGGGTATTCGTACCCCATCACCTCGATCACCGTGTCGCAGAGCTGCCCGAGGAAGCGCTGCTCGATGCCGAGCTTGCGTCCCTGCTGCACGGCGCGCCGCATGATGCGCCGCAGCACGTAGCCGCGGTCCTCGTTGGAGGGCACCACCCCGTCCGCGAGCAGGAACGTCATCCCGCGGCCGTGATCGGCCAGGATGCGCAGCGCGCGCGTGACCGGCTCGCTCTCGCCCATCTTGTGGCCTGACAGCGACTCGCCGAGCTCAACGAGCGGCAGGAACTCGTCGGTCTCGAACACCGACGGCACGTCCTGCTGGATGGCCGCCATGCGCTCGAGCCCGAGGCCCGTGTCGATGTTCTGCTTTGGCAGCGGAGTGGTCGAGCCGTCCTCGTGGAGGAAGAGCTGCATGAACACGAGGTTCCAGTACTCGAGGAAGCGCTCTGTGTCATCGCCGGGCCTGTCCTCCTCCCGGCCGAAGTCGAGGCCGCGATCGAGGTAGAGCTCGGAACAGGGCCCGCACGGCCCGGTCGGGCCGGCCTGCCAGAAGTTGTCCTCGCGGCCCAGCAGCACGATCCGCTCGTCGGGCATGCCGACCGAGCGCCAGCACGCGATCGCCTCGTCGTCCGGTCCGATGCCCAGCTCCTCGTCACCGCCGAACACCGTCGCCCAGAGCCGCTCGGGCTCGAAGCCGAAGCCTTTGGTCGAAAGCTCCCACGCAAAGTCAACGGCGCCCTGCTTGAAGTAGTCGCCAAACGAGAAGTTGCCGAGCATCTGGAAGAAGGTCAGGTGGCGCTTCGTGAGGCCGACGTTCTCGATGTCGGTGGTGCGGAAGACCTTCTGGCACGACGTGAGCCGGTGGTGCGGGGGCGTCTCCTCGCCGCGGAAGTAGGGCTGGAATGGCTGCATCCCCGCCGTGGTGAGCAGCACCGACGGGTCGTACGTGGACGGCACGAGCGATCCCGAGGGCCTGCGCAGGTGGTCGCGCTCCTCGAAAAAGGTCAGGAACTTCTCACGGATCTCAGCCGTCTTCACGGCTCGTCAGTCTAGATCCCGCGCGCCGAAACGCAGTCGCACTTTGCGGTCGTACGAATGCACGAAAGCCTGCCAGCGGCCGTGGAGGTTTCCTGGACGGATGTCGTGCAATCTCTGTCCCGGATTTACGCGCGCCCGCGCGAGCACCGACAACTCGTAGGTAATGAGGGGCGAAGAGCGTCTGGTCAGTGACCTTCGCGCCCGTCACCCGCGTCCCATGTCCGTCCGGGAGCGCGGCGTGGTGGCTGCGCTGGCTGTCGCATACGTCGCCGCTGCGGCGGCGATCGTGACGTTCTGCCATTGGAACCGCCCGGTCGATCCGCTCGTTTGCGTCGGGCTCGTTCTGCTCTTCGCCCTCGTCTGCCGGGTGGAGTTCGAGATCGGCACGATCACCGCGGTCGCCACGCCGCTCGTGCTCGTCCCAATGCTCTTCCTGGTGCCGACTCCGATCATCCCGATCCTCGTCCCGGCCGCCTACATGCTGGAGATGGTCCCGGAGTTCATCCAGCGCAAGAAGCACCTGGACCGCTGGGTCTACGCCATCGCGGACGCGTGGTTCGCGATCGGCCCGGTGCTGGTGATCTCACTGCTGGCGGACCATCGCCCGCAGGTTTCCGACTGGCCGGTCTACGCCCTCGCGTTCGCCGCGCAGATCGGCGTCGACACGGTGGCCACGGGCGTGCGCGAGAGCCTCGTCCGCGGCCTGCACGTGCGGGAGAACCTCGCGCTCATGGCCTGGGTGTCGCGAGTGGACGCCGTGCTCTGGCCCATCGGGCTGCTGGCCGCCGGCGCCGCGTACGGCAAGCCGGTTCTCACGATCATGGTCCTCCCCCTGGTCTGGCTGCTGCAGGCGTTCTCGCACGAACGCAAGGAGCGCTACACCGCGGCGCTCGAGCTGAACCGCGCCTACCGGGGCACCGTGATGCTGCTGTCAGATGTCGTCGAGGCGGACGACAACTACACGGCCGACCATTGCCGCGGAGTCGTGGAGCTCGTGAACGCCGTGGCGGACGAGCTCGAGATCGACCCCGACGAGCGCCAGGAACTCGAGTTCGCGGCGCTCCTTCATGACGTCGGAAAGATCGTGATCCCCAAGGACATCATCAACAAGCCGGGCGCGCTCAGCGACGAAGAGTTCGAGCTGATGAAGACCCACACGATCGAGGGCCAGGTGCTTCTCGACCGCGTCGGCGGCCTGCTCGGCAGGGTGGGCGCGATCGTGCGTTCCTGCCACGAGCGCTGGGACGGCCAGGGCTACCCGGACGGTCTCGCCGGCTACGAGATCCCGCTCGCCGCTCGAATCGTGTTCGCCTGCGACGCCTACAGCGCGATGACCACGGACCGCGCCTACCGCGCGGCGATGAGCCGCGAGACCGCTCTCGAGGAGCTGTGGGCGAACGCCGGCACGCAGTTCGATCCGCGCATCGTCGCGGCGCTGGCGGCGGTTGTGCGCCGCGGGCCGCTGCCGGACGAGCGCTACGCGATGGAGGCCGTGCGCGAGATGCTCGCCCCGCGCCAAATGGCTGAGAAGCCGGTCCTACCGCGCCTCGGGGCTTCCGAGACCGGCTAGCGGAGACTCGGCCTCGGCGACGGTTGCGGCCAGCGGCCGCGCGGCGGCGCCACCGACCGACGCCGTGCGCAGTGCCCACAACGTCGCGAGCGCGACAGCGCACGCGCCGGCGCCGGCGATAACGAACAGCACCCGCGGCCCGACCGCGGTGAGCAGCGCGGCGGCCACCAGATAGGAGCTGGTGAACGCGAACCCGTCCAGGGCCACCTGCGCGCCGAACACACGGCCGAGCAGCTCGTCGCTCACCGTGGACTGGATTATCAGCCGCTGGAACACGATCACCATGCCGTTGCCCACTCCGCCCAGCGAGATGCCGATGGCCACGCCGGCGAACGCGGGCGACGCGCTGGCGCCGGCGAGCCCGACGCCGAACAAGCCCAGCCCGGTGATGAAGCGCCGGCGCAACGTCGCCGCATCGCCGCCCGACTTGCCCATCACCGATCCGGCGGTGATCGCCACACCTGACAGCGTCACGAGCAGCGCATAGCCGGTCGAGCCCGCGCCGAGCTGCCTCGCGATCAACAGCTCCGCGACGTTGACGAGCCCGGCGAAGAAGAGGATCGAGCTCGCGGAGACGATCACCATCTTCACCGCCGGTGTCTGCGCCGCCACGCGGATGCCGGCACGCGCCTCCGCGAGGATGCGCCCGCGCGTGGCCCTATCCGCCCGCGCCGGGCGCGAGCCGAACGAAAGTGTTGAGAGGAGCAGCGCCGAGAGGGCGAAGCTGCCCGCGTTTGCGGCCAGAAGAACGTTCGATCCCGTGAAGAGCAGCACGAGCCCGGCGATGCCGGGCCCCACGGTGTAGCCGATCTCGGTGAGCGCGCCGTACAGCGCCGTGGCCGCCGGCAGTCGCTCCCGGGAGACCACGCTCGGCAGGCTCGCCATCGCGGCCGGCTTCCAGAGAGAGGTGCCCACCCCCGCCACGAGCGCGAAGATGAAGGTGAGCGCGAAGCTGTGCGTGAGGACCATGCCGCCGAACGCCAGCGCTCGCGCGCAGTCCGCGGTGACGGCCGCCAGGCGTCGCGACCAGCGGTCCACGAGAGCGCCGAACAGCGGGCCGAAGACCATCGGGGGAGCGATGTCGGCCAGCAGGATCAGCGAGATCGCGAGCGGCGAGTGGAAGCGCTGGTAGCCCACCAGGACCACGGCCACGTAGCCCGCGCCCGTGCCGAGCGAGGACTGCGCATACGCCCCGAAAAATCGAGGAGCCTGCGGCTCCTCGCGCAACAGTGTCCGGATCCACCCCATCCGCGTTCCAGTAGAGCACGTCCCGTGCGCAATGAAAAGGGCCGCTCAACTGGCGGCCCTTCTCGGAGTCCTACGGCTTATTCCTCAGCCACCACGAGCAGACATGGAGGGCTCCTATCTGGTTGAACTGGGGTACCCGAGTTGTGACTAACTGCGCACAGCTTCAGGCGCCGAAGCCGTGCAAAAGCACTCTCGCATGACATTTAGGGCGTGTCAAGACGTCCAGTTTCCCGCAAGACCTCGTGCAAAGCCAGCGCAAGGCAGGAGAAAGCGGGGCGAGCGCGTGTGCTTAGGGCGCGGCTAGGCGTGCTCGGTGGTGCCGAGCCGTTCCGCCGCCTCGGCCTGCGTAAGCGGGAAGTGGCACGCCGCGAGAGACCCGCCCTCCTTGGGCGCGAGCAGCGGCTCCTCCTGCCTGCACAGGTCCTGGACCTTCGGGCAGCGCGGGTTGAAGCGGCACGCGGGCGGCGGATTGGTCGGGCTCGGCACATCGCCGCCGGGGATCTGCCGCTTGCGCGCGGCGGCCAGATCCGGGTCCGGCACCGGCACAGCCGATAGCAGCGCACCCGTGTAGGGATGGCGCGGCTGCTGGTACAGCGTGTCGCTGTCCGCCAGCTCCACCACCTTGCCCAGGTACATCACGGCCACGCGGTCGCACATGTGCCTGACGACCGAGAGGTCGTGGGCGATCATGATCAGCGTGATCCCCAGCTCCCGCTGAAGGTCGCGCAGGAGGTTGAGGATCTGCGCCTGAATCGACACGTCGAGGGCGGAGACAGGCTCGTCGGCGATGATCAGCTTCGGCTGAAGCGCAAGCGCACGTGCCACGCCGATGCGCTGGCGCTGGCCGCCCGAGAACTCGTGCGGATAGCGGTTGAAGTGCTCGGGGTTGAGCCCGACCTGCTCCATCAGGTCCTGCACGGCCCGCTTGCGCTCGCCCTGGCCCTCCTTGAGCCCGTGAATCTTGTACGGCTCGGCGATGATCGACCCCACCGTCTTGCGTGGATTGAGCGACGAGTAGGGGTCCTGGAAGATCATCTGCACCTCTTTGCGCAGAGGCTTCACCTGGCGCTGCTTGAGGTGGGTGATGTCGCGGTCCTCGAACTTGATCGTGCCGGAGTCGGGCTCGAGGAGCCGGCTGATCAGCCGCGCGGTGGTGCTCTTCCCGCAGCCGGTCTCGCCCACGATCCCGAGCGTCTCACCGCGCATCACGTCGAACGACACGCCGTCCACGGCGTGCACGGCCCCGACCTGCCGCTGGAACAGGATCCCCTGGCTGATGGGGAAGTGCTTGACGACGTCGCGGACCTCGATGAGCGGCTCGCTCACGTGAGACCTCCTTCGACCACCTCGGCGCGTGCCTCGTCTGGCTGCTTCCCAGCGGACAACTCCTGCCACAGCCGCTTGCGCGTGTCGCTGGCGAGCAGACACGCCACCTGATGATTCGGATCGTCGGGCAGCGGCTCGAGCATCGGATCGATCTCGCGATGGCGCGGGCGCACGTACGGACAGCGCGGATGGAAGCTGCACCCGCTCGGAAGGTTGATCAGGCTGGGCGGCCGTCCCGGGATGGGAACGAGCGGCTCGTCGCGCGCCCTGTCGAGCCGGGGGATCGAGTGCAGAAGTCCCCACGTGTATGGATGCTCCGGATTGCGGAAGATCTCGCGCTTGTCCGCCATCTCGACGATGCGGCCCGCGTACATCACCGCGATCGAGTCGGTGACCTCCGCCACCACGCCGAGGTCATGGGTGATCATGATCACCGCTGTGTCGAGCTCGGTCTGGAGGCGTGCGATCAGTTCGAGGATCTGCGCCTGGACGGTCACGTCCAGGGCGGTGGTGGGCTCGTCCGCGATCAGGAGGCGCGGCTCGTTGATCAGCGCCATCGCGATCATTGCGCGCTGGCGCATGCCGCCGGAGAACTCGTGCGGGTAGGCATCGAAGCGCCGCCCCGGGTCGGGGATGCCGACCATCCCCAGGTACTCGACGGCACGGTCGCGCGCCTGTTTGTGCGAGAGGCCTTGGTGGGTCTGAATGGCCTCGACCATCTGCTTGCCGACCTTGTAGAAGGGGTGCAGCGAGGAGAGCGGGTCCTGGAAGATCATCGCGATCTCGTTGCCGCGGATCCGGCGCATCTCATCGTCGGGTGCGAGCAGAAGGTCGCGGCCGTCGAAGAAGATCTCGCCGGACACCTCAGCGTTCTGGAAGCGCGTCAGGCCCATCATGGTGAGCGCGGAAACGCTCTTGCCGGATCCCGACTCGCCCACGATGCCGAGCACCTTCCCGCTCTCGAGCGAGTAGCTGACGCCGTCCACCGCGTGCACGACACCGTCCGCGGTGTCGAAGCTGACGCGCAGATCTCGAACCTCGAGGAGTGGGCTCACGAGTAGCGGACGCGCGGGTCGAGGAACGCGTAGGCGATGTCGACGATGAAGTTCGCCACCACGATGAAGAGGGCACCGAAGAGCACGGTGCCCTGGATCACCGGAAGGTCGGCATTGATGATGCCGTCGTAAGCGAGTCGCCCTACGCCTGGAATGTTGAACACAGTCTCAGTGAGGATGGCACCTCCGAGAAGGATGCCGATGTCGAGCCCCAGCACGGTGACGATCGGCGTGATGGCGGAGCGCATCGCGTGGCGCCCGATCACACGGCGCTCGGGAAGCCCCTTGGCGCGGGCGGTGCGGATGTAGTCCTCCCCCATCACGTCGATGAGGTTTGCCCGTAGCAGCCGGGCATAGAACGCCGCGAAGCTCGCGGCGAGCGCGAACCATGGCAGCAGCAGCGAGCCGAACCAGCGGCCGGGGTCGGCGGTGAGCCCGGTGTAGGTGCCGGCACCGTCGAAGATGTGCACGAGTCCGATGTCGTTGGCGAACAGGTAGAGCAACACCAATCCGAGCCAGTACACCGGCGCGGAGATGGCGAGCAGCGCGCCGCCCATGCTCACGCGGTCTGCGATCGTGCGGCGCCGGATCGCCGAGATGATCCCCACCGGCAGGCCGATGAGCAGCCACACCACAACCGCGCCGAACGTCAGCGAGATTGTGGCCGGCAGGCGGCTGAAGATCTCCTTCCGCACCGGCTGCGAGTCCTGATAGCTGAAGCCGAAGTCGAAGTGAAGGATGATCCCCTTCATGTAGCGGTAGTACTGCACGTACACCGGCTTATCGAGCCCGAGGTTGTGGCGAATCTGCTCGATGAGCTGCGGATTCGGCTGCTTGCCGGCGCGGAGCACCGCGGGGTCTGCGGAGGGCAGCGTGTAGAAGATCAAAAAGGTCACGGCGCTCACGACGAACAGCAGCACGATGACCCAGAGAGTGCGACGGATTATGTAGCGGCCCATTGGTTGGTCCCAATCGGGCGGGGGCTCCGCCGGTTGGCGGAGCCCCCTTCCCGTTTCAGGTGGTCCTGTCTATCACCTCGCGGTTACTGAGGCGAGCTGAAGGACAGGTTCCAGTCGTCGTTCCAGACGTCCAGGACGCCCTTCACCGAGCTGCCCTTGACGAGCGCGTTGCTCGACCAGATCTCGGGAATGGCGGGTGCGGTCGACGTGATCATCTTGTCGACGTTCGCCCACGCCTTGAGGCGCTGGGTGTCGTTCGTGATCGACGCCGCCTGGTCCATCGCCGCGTTGATCTTCGGGTCGTTCAGCACGGCCCAGTTCACGTTGTTCACCGGGACGATTGCCTTGCCGCTGAACGGCACGTACAGGTAGGAGTACGGATCCTGGAAGTCAGGGATCCAGCCGGCCGTCGGGCACACGTTGATGTGCGCCTTCACGTAGCCGCAGAACTTCGAGTACATCGTCTGCTGCGGCACGGGCTTGATCGTCGTCTTGAAGCCGAGCGCCTGAAGGCCCGACTCCACGATCTGCATCTCCTTCGGACCCGGGTCCGCGTTGCTGCCCACGATGAGCACCTTCGCGTTGCCCGTGTACTTGCCGCTCGGGTAACCGGCGGCCTTCATGTACTTCTTCGCGACCGTCATGTCGCCGGCCGGATTCTTCAGGAAGTCGAATCCGAAGCCGTTGGCGCCTCCGGCGTACTTGAACGCCGGGTTATCCGGTCCGATGAAGTGCGTGGCGACCTGTCCGACCAGTCTGCCGCCACGGGCCAGCAGGTAGCCCTGACGGTTGGCTGCCGCCACCACCGCACGACGCAGGTTCACGTTGTTGAACGGCGGAACCGACGTGTTGAGCGTGGCGTAGTAGTCACCAAGCGGCGACACCGAGAGCTGCTTGCGCTGGCTCTGGTAGGCCTTCTTCACCACCGGTGCCGGCACTGTGTCCGCCATCAGCAGGTTCGGGCTCGCGAGCGTCTGACGCGACGCCACGTTCGGATCGGCGCCGGCCTTCCACACGATCTTGTCCGCGTACGCCGGCCGGTAGTCCGTCGACGGATCCCAGTTCGGGTTGCGAACCAGAGTGAGGCTGCGGCCCGCCTGGTAGGACTTGATCATGTACGGCCCGGTGAACGCCTGCTTCGTCGGCGAGGTGTCGTAGGTCGTCGGGCTCTTCTTATCGCCCGGGCCTGCGAGTTCCTTCGGCACCGGAGCGCTGCCCGGCAGCGTGAGCGACTGCACGAACGTCCCGCCGAACGACTTCGTCAGGTGGAAGACGATCGTCGTCTTGTCGGGCGTCGTGATCCCGGAGATCGGGCCGCCCTTGGCGTTTGCCGCACCCTGGATCAGGTAGTAGCCGGCCGCGTAGCCGTTCGCGACGTTGGGATTGAAGTCGCGCTCGAACGCGTACTTCACGTCAGCCGAGGTGACGACGCGGTTGAGCGGCGGGCTGAACTTGACGTTCGGCTTGATGTGCACCGTCACCGTCTTGCCGTCCTTGCTGATTTGAGCCGGGCCGGCAGCGAGGTCGGGCATGACCTTGCCCGCGGGGTTGTAGGAGTACAGCGGCCGGTGCACGGCGTACTCGACCAGATAGTCGATCTGGAAGTACGACGCGCCCGGATCCAGGTGCTCCCATCCCTCGTTCGTGATGAGGTTGAGGGTGCCGCCCTTCTTCTGTCCCTGGTTCGCCGCGACGTTGGCGCCACCGGAGAACTGGGGCGCGGCCCCTGACGACGAAGCGTTGCCGCTCGCATTGCCAGAAGTACTGCTTCCGCCACCGCCGCCACAACCGGCGGCAACCAGAGCCACGGCGCACGCTACGAGCACTGCTGATAGCGCCTTGGGTGTTCGCATTGGGTGAGTTCTCTCCTTGGGTCGACCGTAAAACGTCAGCGATCAGAGCGCGGGTTGAGCGCGTCCTGCAAACCGTCGCCGACAAGATTGAAAGCGAGCACGGTGATCACCAGTGCCACTCCGGGGAAGAACATGTACCACCAGGCCGAGTCGAAAATCGGCACGGCGTCGGCAATCATCTGTCCCCAGCTGGAGGTGGGCGGTTGCACACCCACCCCAAGAAATGAGAGCGCCGCCTCGAACAGCACGTTCGTGGGCAGGATCAGCGTCGTGTAGACGATGATCGGCGCAACAAGATTCGGCAGGATCTCCTTGGCGATGATCCGCGTGTTGGAGGCGCCGAGCGAGCGGGCGGCCTCCACGAACTCCTTCTCTCGCAGCGAGAGCACCTGGCCGCGGATGATGCGGCCGATGTAGGGCCAGGACGCGAGAGCGATCACGAGGATCAGCACCGGCAGTCCCGGCGTGATGACCCCGCCCAGGCAGCCATTGCCGAGCGAGCAGGCGGATGCGAGGCCGATGGCCAGCAGCAGGATCGGGAACGCGAGGACCACGTCCATGATCCGCGAGAGCACCGTGTCGACCCACCCGCGGAAGTAGCCGGCGATCATCCCGATCGCCACGCCGATCACCACGGCCACTCCGGTGGCGACCACGGCCACCTCGAGCGACACGCGCGCGCCGTAGAGCACGCGGCTGAAGATGTCGCGCCCGAGCGGGTCGACGCCGAAGATGTTCTTGCTCGTGGGCCCGGTGGGCGTGCCGAAGAGGTCGAGGTACTGCTGGCCCTGCTGGTTCGGCGGCCGGGCGCCAACGAGCTTGACGATCAGCGGCGCGCCGATCGCGATCAGCACGAGCACGACGATGAACACGAGCGCCGCCATCGCGACCCTGTCCTCGCGCAGCCTCCGCCAGAAGAGCTCGAGCGGGGTACGCGCTTCGATCGCACCGACTTCGGTGTCGGTGGCCGACTCGCGACCGAGTTCGATCGTTCCAGTCAAGCTTTCAGGTCCTCGTGTCGCGGCTGTAGAAGGGCTGCCGCGTGCTCAACATCGGGCGTGATCGCCGATCTCCTCTCTCCCCCAACTCCCCCAAAAAACCGGCTTGGCCAAACTTCGCGGCCTAGAAACTTACACCTCTTTCATGCCGCAACTTAGGTGCGAACTGTTGATCGGGCGTTAAGCAGCAGCTCAGGACAGTTCCGCCCGCATACGAGCGAGAGACTTGCGGATCAGGCGCGAGACGTGCATCTGGGAAACGCCCACCTGCTCTGCGATCTGGGTCTGCGTGAGGCCGTCCTCGAAGCGCATGCGCAGGATCTCGCGCTCGCGTTCGGGCAGGAGCTCGAGCGCCGGCTCGAGCGAGGCGCGCTGCTCTGAGCGCTCGAAGTTCAGGTCCTCGGCGCCGATCGTCTCCATCGGGTCGAGCTCGCCCTCCGCCGTGGGGCCCGCGGACAGCGAGGCGGGCGCGTACGCGGAGCCGGCCTCCATCGCCTCGAGCACCTGCTCCGGCGTGGTCTGAAGCTCCTCCGCGATCTCGGCGATGCTCGGCGAATGCCCGAGCTTTGCGGTGAGCCGCTCGATCGTCGCGGACATCTTCGAGTTGAGCTCCTGCAGGCCGCGCGGGATGCGGATGGCCCAGCCCTTGTCGCGGAAGTGGCGCTTGATCTCGCCCACCACGTTGGGGGTGGCGTAGGTGGTGAGCGCCACCTCGCGGGAGAGCTCGTAGCGGTCGATCGCCTTGATCAGGCCGATCGCGCCCACCTGCTCGATGTCCTCGAGCGCCTCGCCGCGGCCGGCGTAGCGGCGCGCGAGGGCGCGGACGAGCGGCAGGTGGCGCTGCACGAGCAGCTCGCGGGCGCTGCGATCCCCGTCCTCGTGGTAGCGGCGCAGCAGCTCGCGGTCGTCCGTTTGCGAGCTCGGAACCGACGCCACGCTCAGGCCCCCCGGACCACCTTCTCGAGGCGGACGATCAGCTGACCGTCCTCGGCCACCTGTTCGACGCCGAAGGAGTCGACCACTGTCTCGAGGATGCGCCGCAGCGTGAGCTCACCCGGCGGTGGCGGCGGCCCCTGGAGCGCCTCGGCGAGCGCGCCGGCGCGGAGCGGCCCGATCCGCGTGCGCACCCCGTGATCGGAGATGTCGAAGGCGAGCGTGACGGACTCCTGCGAGCCGGCCTCCAGAAGCAGGCGCTCGACCGCGAGCTGGAGGTCGTCGAGCTCCTCGAAGCCGAGGTTGAGCCTGTCGGCGATGCCGCCGAGGACGAGCCGGACGACCGGATCCCAGTCGCGCCCCACCGGGGTGGTCAGCTCGATCGTGTCATGCGGCATTGGCGGCCTCCAGGTCGGGTTCGGCGATGGTCCCCCATCCGACGACGGACTCGTCGCACATTAGACAGGCGGTCTGACCCGGTGCCGCACCGTCGACGGGCGACTCCAGCTCGATGTCGATCCTCTCATGCTCGCCGGCATCGGGAGCACGCGACACCCGACACCCGACCGGCGCCGCGCGATAGCGGAGCTTCACTCGGTTCACGACGGTGCCGGGGCGCAGCAGCCTGGCGCCGGTGACCGACACCCGTGAGGTGGCGAGCGCCTCGCGCGGTCCCACGGTCACGCGTCCGCTGCCGGGATCCTTGTGCAGCACATAGAGCGGCTTCCCGGCTGCCACGCGCAGGCCGCGCCGCTGCCCGACGGTGAAGCCCTCCTGGCCGGAGTGGCGGCCGAGCACGCGGCCGCCCGTGTCGACGATCTCGCCCGGCTTTCCCGGCCGTAGCAGGGCCCGGCGGTCAAGCCCCGCGAGAAAGCAGAGATCCTGGCTCTCGGGCTTCTCGGCCACCGGCAGACCGCGCTCCCGGGCGATGTCGCGCACCGCCGGCTTCTCCAGCTCGCCGAGCGGGAACCACAGCCGCTCGAGCTCGTGCGGTTCGAGCCGCGCGAGCATGTAGGTCTGGTCCTTCCGCGGATCGGCGGCGGCGCGCAGCAGGGGACCGCTCTCGTCGTTCTCGATGCGCGCGTAGTGGCCGGTGGCCAGCCGCGCCGCTCCGAGCCGGTCCGCGAGCTCGAGCATGCGGTCGAAGCGCACCAGCCCGTTGCAGCGCACGCACGGGTTGGGCGTGCGCCCGGCGTCGTGTTCGGAGACGAAGTCCTCCACCACCTGCCTCTTGAACTCCTCCCGGAGGTCAAGAGTCACGTGCGGCAGCCCCATCCGCTGCGCAAGGGCGCGCGCGCCGCTCACCGCCTGAGGCGAGCAGCAGCTGCGCTCGCCGTCGTGGTCGGGGTGCGACCAGAGCTCGAGGGTGACCGCCACCACCTCGTGGCCCGCCGCGAGCGCGAGGCTGGCCGCCACCGCGCTGTCCACGCCGCCGCTCATCGCCACGAGGGTGCGGTTCTGGTCGGGGGCGAACCGGGGCGCGCCGTCGCGCGCCGCCGCACCGAGGGCGCGGTGGAGCGCCTCCTCGGCAAGCTCCGCCGCGTGGCGCCCGATGGCCGTGAGCCCGCCGAGCTCTTCCGCGATGTCGTCGGCGCTCACACGCGCGGCGTCAAGAAACGAGGCGCCGTGCGTCAGCTCGACCGCGGCGCTCGCGGCCGCTCTGGCGGTGGCGCAGCCGCTGGCGGCGAAGCCGGCGTCCGCGATCCGGTCCCCCTCCACGCGCACGCCGATGCTGATGAGGTCGCCGCAGGCGGCGCCGCCGGCCGCGCCCATGTGCGGGCACCCGTCAAGCCGTCCCTGGCCTCGCGGCGCCGAGAGATGGTCCGCGAGCTGCGCGATGTCGCCCATGTGATGAAAGGGTCTCAGAAACGTGGGCTGAGAGAAAGAAATACGGCCCCAGCTTGCCGCTGCCGCCTCGGGAGTTGAACCTTGCTCAGCAAGATTGGGTGTCCTCCGGGGCGGGCCACGGCCCTACCCCGAGCCGGACTCCCGGCTCCCATGGTGTTGGCTCAATCATTGAGGCGACGGGCGTACAAGCTCGGGCCGCGTGTAACCGTAGCAATGGCTTTGCTGCGTGTCAGCGCAGCCCGAGCTTGGGTCATAGGTCATAGGTCAGAGGTCAGAGGGGCTTACTCCTTTGGCCTCGTCACCTTCAGTGCCAGCTCGTCCAGTTGCTCTTGATCTACTGGCGCTGGGGCGCCTGTCAATGGGTCGGCTTGGCTTGCGGCCTTTGGGAATGCCACGACCTCGCGGATCGACTCGCTTCCTCTCAGCATTGCGACTATGCGTTCGATTCCGAATGCGATTCCGCCGTGGGGTGGGGCGCCGTATTTGAGGGCGTCGAGGAGGAAGCCGAAGCGTTCCTGGGCGTCCTGTTCGTTGATTCCGAGGGCTTCGAAGACCCTCCGCTGGACGTCGGGGCGGTTGATACGGATCGAGCCGCCGCCGATTTCCCAGCCGTTCCAGACGACGTCGTAGGCGCGGCTCGGCCAGCTGCCGGGGTCATCGCTCAGCTCGCCCTTGGGGCTCGTGAACGGGTGGTGCAGGGCGTCCCAGCGCTTCTCGTCCTCGTTCCACTCGAACATCGGGAAGTCGACGACCCAGAGCAGGTCGTGTCCCTCCGCGGGCGGTGCGAGCTCGAGCCGCAGCTGTCCGAGCACGCGCGCGGCGATGTCCGCCGTGTCGGCCACGATCAAGATGGCGTCGCCCTCCGTCGCGCCGAGCTTGGCGGCCACGGCGCTCATCTCCTCCGGCTTCAGAAACTTCGCGATCGGCGAGCGCCAGCCCTCGCCCTCCACGACCGCCCAGACGAGGCCCTTGGCGCCGAGCTGCTTGGCCTGCTCGGTGAGCTCGTCGAAGCGCTTGCGCGTGAGCTCGGCGCCCGGCGCCTTCAGCCCGCGCACCACGCCGCCGGACTCGAGCGCGCCGCGGAACACCTGGAACTCGGAGCCCGCGAACGCCTCCCCCAGGTCTTCGATCTCCATGCCGATCCGGCGGTCCGGCCGGTCGGTGCCGTAACGGAGCATCGCGTCCGCGTAGCTCACGCGGTCGAACGGGATCTCCACCTCCACCCCGCCGGCGGCGAGAAACGCCTGGATCAGGCCTTCGCAGAGGCCGATCACGTCCTCCTCGTCGACGAAGGACATCTCCATGTCGAGCTGGGTGAACTCCGGCAGGCGGTCCGCCCGGGAGGACTCGTCGCGGAAGCAGCGGACGATCTGGTAGTAGCGCTCGAACCCGGCCACCATCAGGAGCTGCTTGAACAGCTGCGGCGACTGCGGCAGCGCATAGAAGGAGCCCGGGTCGATGCGGCTCGGCACGAGGAAGTCGCGCGCGCCCTCGGGCGTGGAGCGCGTGAGGAAGGGCGTCTC
>DATEPK010000138.1:0-11537 GCA_035273245.1 Thermoleophilaceae bacterium | reverse complement strand
GGTGGCCCAGTCGAGCGTGTTGCGAAGCGCGTCGCGCAAGCGGTCGAGCCGCGCGCCCTCCTGCATGCCGAACACTGCCCGCATGATTACCTCGAGCGTGACCGCCTGCATCCGCGGCCACAGCTCCAGAGGCTGGCCCTGAGGCCAGCGCTCGATCTCGCGCTCCGCCACCTCGCGCATCACGTCCACGTAGCGCTGCATGCGCTCGCCGTGGAAGGGCGGCAGCAACAGCTTGCGCTGTGCGAGGTGCGGCTGCTCGTCGAGCAGAAGCACCGAGTTGTCGCCGAGCACCGGGCGGAGAATCGCGTTCGCCTCGCCGGCATGGAACACCTTAGGGTCGCCCGTGAAGACCTGCCGCACGTGCTCCGGGTCCGTGAGCATCACCCAGGTGCCCTCCTGCGCGATCCGCACGCTGAACACGTCGCCGTAGCGCGCGTGGCAGCGCTCGAGGAACGGCCCCGTGCGCGTGATCCACGCGATCGTCTGAACCGGGCGCGGCATACGCGGGCCCGGAGGAAGCTGCTGAGTCACCGGAGTCACCTCTCTATCTCCCGCCTGATTGGCATACCGGACAGTATCCGAATACCAGCCGGTATGTCAAATAGAAAGGCCGACCGCCCTGCCGAACCGGCGAGGTGCGGGCTGCTCCCGTTACGCCGGCTGTGCGTTCAGTTCGAGCTCGAGCGCCTGCGAGTGGATCACGTCGCTGAGGATGTCGTCGAGCGACTTCGTGGCCGTCCAGCCGAGAAGATCGCGTACCTTGCTTGTGTCCGGGATGCGCCGGCGCATGTCCTCGAAGCCCTCCTCGTACGCCTCCTCGTAGGGAACCGTGACGATCTCGGACTGCGACCGCGCGAGCGCTCGCACGCGCTGTGCCAGCTCGCCGATCGACACTTCCTCCGTACTGCCGACGTTGAACACCTGGCCGTATGCCTCCTCGGTGCGCATGAGGCCGATCAGCGCATTGACAACATCCGACACGTGGCAGAAGCAGCGGCGCTGCGTGCCGTCGCCGTACACCGTGATCGCGTCACCGAGGAGCGCCTGGTGCACGAAGGACGGCACGACCATTCCGTACATGCCCGTCTGCCGCGGCCCGACCGTGTTGAAGAGGCGGCCGACCACGGTGGGAAGCCGCCGCTCGCGCCAGTAAGCGATGGCGAGGAACTCGTCGATGGCCTTCGAGCAGGCGTAGGACCATCTACCGGCGGACGTCGGCCCCATCAAGAGGTCGCCGTCCTCGCGATACGGCAGGCGCTCGCTCTTCCCGTACACCTCGCTCGTGGACGCGACGAACACGGGCCTCTTCTTCTTGCAGGCCTGCGTGAGGACGACCTCGGTGCAGTGCACGTTGGTCACGATCGTTTGGACAGGGCTCTGGATGATGAGCTCCACGCCAACGGCCGCCGCGAGGTGGTAGACCACGTCGGCCTCGTCAATCAGCTCGGCCAGCAGCGGCGCGTTCGACGCGGAGTCGATCGTGTACTGGAAGCCGGGCCTGCCCTTGAGGTGTTGGATGTTGTAGATCGACCCGGTGGAGAGGTCGTCCAGGACATGTACGCGGTCCCCACGTGCAAGCAGCTCATCGGCAAGGTGGGACCCGATGAAGCCCGCTCCGCCTGTGATCAGGTAGCGCATTTGGTCACCCTCGGTTAGGTGCTGGACGTTGTCAATAGGGGCTGGTTTAAGCGTCCGTTGCGGTTCAGCTCGTCGCAGAGCTCCAGGTACTTCGCCGCGCCGGCGCGCACTGAATAGGCGTGCGAGTTGTTACGTGCTTCGGTGGCCGCTTGGCGCAGTGGCTCGGGTTCGCGAAGGTGCCGTGCCAGCGCCTCGGCGAAGGCGTCCACCGAATCCGGCTCCACCATCTCGCCGTAGCGTCCGCCCGCGAGGACGTTCGCCGGCCCTGCGAGGTCTGTAGCGATCACGGGGGTCCCAAGAGCGAGCGCCTCCGCGATCATCAGTCCCCAGCCCTCGTGTCTCGACGGGGCGCAGAGCGCATCCGAGCGGCTCACCACCGATAGCGGATTTGTCAGGAACCCCGGCATCAGCACCGTGTCGCTCACTCCCAGGCGGTCGATCAGCTCTTCAAGCTTCTGCTGCTCCTCGCCCTGACCGACGATCACGAGTGAGTGCGGCAGCTCCTCGCGCACGCGCGCGTGTGCCTCGATCAGGATGTCGAAGCCCTTGTCCTTCGCCAAGCGGCCCACCGCCGACACGAAGCGTCCCTGCGGCAGCCACTCCGGCGGCTCCTCGGCGCCGAGCGCCTGCGTGCGCTCCACGTCGATGCCCCAGGCGATCGTGATCGCGCGATCGTGGGCCACGCCCATGCTCTGCACTTCGTCGATGAGCCCGTCTGCCGCGCACACGGCCTTGTCCAGGCGTGGGTAACACCAGAGCGTGGCCTTCGCCTCACGCGCGCCCAGGTACTCGCCGAAGTCGGCGGTCGGATAGGACGCCACCTGCGCGATCACGGGGCGGCGCGCGACCCGTCCGGCGAGCAGCGCGCCGAGGAGCGGATAGCCCGTGTCCCACGCCGCCACCACCATGTCGGACCTTCGGGCGGCTCGCACCAGACGCGCGGCGGCGATCGGCCATCGATAGAGGTAGCGCCGCGACGCATACACGCCGCCGCTGATCACCGGCACGGACAGCGACACGTCATGCGGTATTTCTCCGAGATCGACCGGCCGGATGGAAAAGAGCGTGACGGAGCAATCCAGCCCGGTGAGCTCGTTGGCCAGATCGAGTACATACCGTGTTACACCGTTACCGGCGAACGCCGGTAGAACGATGAGCAAACGCCGCGCGAGAGACATGATGCTCGCTGACGATCGTAACCCGGGTTCAGTGCTCAGCGCAATAGCGCTCGTGACCCGCGCTACCGGCTACGCGCCTGAGCGAAATGCTCGTCCCGCAGCCACGCCACCGTGGCCTCGAGGCCCGCTGCGTAGTCCACGCGCGGCTCCCAGCCGAGCACCGTGCGGGCCTTGTGAGTGCTGAAGTCCTGGTTTCTGCCGAGCATCTGCACGGCCTGCCGGGATAGGAGCGGCGGCGTGCTCAACCGGGTGGTGGCGCGAAGGAAGCGGTAGCCCTGCTCGAGCGAGACACCGATGCCGTTCGCCGCCCAGTAAGGGAGATTCCAGCGGCGGTGCGAGCAGCCGAGCCCTTCGGCCAGGTTGTCGGTGAACTGCCTCCACGTGATGTCGAGGCCGTCGCTTGCGTTGAAGGCATGGCCGGGCGCGGAGTCGTGGCGCGCCGCGAGCAGGGCGGCGTCGACGAGGTTCTCCACATAGATGAGGCCGGCCACCGAGCGGCCGCCGTCCACGAGGAGCATGTGCCCGCCGCGGATCGCGCGCGCGATCTCGCCCACCACATCTGTGGAGCGCGGGCCATAGACCGTCGCCGGCCTGAGGATCACCGTCTCGAGCCCGTTCGTCTCCTGCGCGCGCCGTACCTCCGCCTCGGCGGCGAGCTTGGTCTGCGCGTACCAGTTGCGGAAACGGGTGGCGGCGTAGCTCTCGTCCACGGCGCTGCCGCCCGGGTACCCGTACACGTCCGTGGTGCTGAAGTGGATGAAGCGCTCGACGGATGCGTCGAGTGACGCTTGAAGCAGCTTCTGCGTGCCGCCGACGTTGATGGCGGCGATCTCCTTCGCCGTACCCCAGTCGGACACCATCCCGCCGCAGTGGAATACGTAGCGGCAGCCCTCGGCGGCACGAGTGAGCGACCGCGCGCTCGTGAGGTCGCCCAGCGCGATCTCCACGTCCAGGCTCTCCAGGAAGGACGTGTCGCTCGTGGATCGCGCGAGACAGCGCACCTGGTATCCCTCCTCCACGAGCCGCTGAGCGAGATGCCCGCCGATGAAGCCGGTCGCGCCGGTGACGAGGCATACGTGGTCGCCCGACGGATCGATCGGCTTGCCGCGGAAAGGCAGCTCGCCGTTCGAGGGCTTCTCCGCCGGGGCCTTGCGCCGGATGGTCGCCGTGGCGATGTCGCGCACCACACCCCAGTTCTTGCTCGCGGGGCCGTGCACGTCGGCAAGCACGGCGTCGAAGGCGTCGAGGAAGCCGCGCGCCTCAGGGCCGGAGAGCGTGAGCGGCGGCAGGAGCTTGATCACGTCGTTCTTGCCCGCCGCCATCGTGATCACGCCGTGTTCGCGGTGCAGCGGGATCACCACGAGCTGGGGGAAGAGCCCGCCGCTCGCCATGTGGATCAGGCGCCAGTTGAGCTTGGCGACGCGTGAGCTCGGCGCGCCCAGCTCGATGCCGATCATGAGGCCGCGGCCGCGCACCTCCTTCACCATCTCGTAGCGCTCTTGTAGCTCGGCGAGCCCCTCGAGCAGCATCGAGCTGAGCTCGGCGCTGCGCTCCACGAGCCCGTCGCGTTCGATCACGCGGAGCGCCGCGAGGCCGGCCGCCATCGCCAGGCGATTGCGCCCGTAGGTGGACTGGTGCACGTACGACCGCTCGAGTGTCCCCACGGCCCGCTGGAAGATGTCGCGTCGCGTGACCATCGCGGCCACCGGCATGTAGCCACCGCTGAGCGCCTTGCCGACGAGCACGAAGTCCGGCTGGAGGCCCCAGTGCTCGAGTGCGAACCACTTGCCGGTGCGCCCCAGGCCGGTCTGGATCTCGTCGACCACGAACAGCGTCCCGTAGCGGCGGCACAGCTCCTGCGCGGCCTCGAGATAGCCGGGCGGCGGCAGCGTGACCATGCGGCCCTGGATCGGCTCGACGATGAAGGCGGCCACGTCCTTCTTCCGCAACTCGTTTTCCAGGCTGTCGAGGTCGCCGAACGGGACGCGCGCGCAACCCGGCAGCAGCGGGCCGAAGCCCTCCTTGAAGAAGTCGTCTCCCACGAGCGACAGCGGTCCGAGTGTGATGCCGTGGAAGCTCGAGTCGCACGAGATAAGGCGCGGCCTGCCCGTCGCCGCGCGGGCGAACTTCATCGCCGAGTCCACCACCTCCGCGCCCGTGCTCCCGAAGAACACGGCATCCAGTCCGTCCGGCAGACGCTTCGAGAGCGCCTCGGCGAGCATGCCGGCGAGCGCCGAGTAATGGATCTGCACTCCGTCCACGAGGTCCGCAGCGAGCGTGGCGGTAAGCGCGGCCCGCACGTCCGGATGGTTGTGCCCGAGGCTGGCGAAGCCCTCGCCGGTGTGGAAGTCGAGATACGCGCGGCCGTCGGCGTCGTAGAGGTAGGACCCCTTCGCCGACACGTACTCCTTGTCGAACCCGATGATCCGCAGCACGTCGACGAGCGACGCGTCGAGATGGCGGGTGGCCAGCTCGAGTGTCTCGTCCTGCCGCGCCAACGCGTCAGCCACGATGCCGAGCGAATCCGTGGGCCAGGATTCGGCGTCCAAGCGCATGGTTTCGCGCACAATACGCGAGCCCCGCCGCGCGGCGCGGCTAAGAGTGGGCGGTGCCCGGCTCGAACGGGCGACCTCCTGCTTGTAAGGCAGGCGCTCTGACCAACTGAGCTAACCGCCCAGGCGGATCGAGTCTAGCCTTGACGGCGTGGCATTCACGCTCACGCTCATCGGCGCGATGCTTGCGTGCGGCCTCGAGATGCTCGAGGCGCTCGCCATCGTGCTCGCCGTGGGGATCACCCGCCGGTTCCGCGACTCGCTCATCGGGGCCGCCGGCGCAGCGCTGGCGCTGGCCGCCCTCGCCGTCGTGCTGGGGCCGGTGCTGATCTCCCGCGTGCCGCTTGCGCCGCTGCGGATTCTCATCGGCGCGTTCCTGCTGCTCTTCGGCCTCGAGTGGCTGCGCAAGGGCGTGCTGCGGCTGGCCCATCTGCGCTCGCCGTCCAACTCGTTCAAGGAGTTCGTGGAGGAGCAGGAGTCGCTCGAGTCCCTTCCTGTTCCGCCCGCCGGCCAGCCGGACTGGGCCGGCAGGACCATCGCCTTCAAGGGCGTGCTGCTCGAAGGGGTCGAGGTGATCCTGATCATCACCGCGCTCGGCGCGCGGCCCGGCGGCCTCGCGCCCGCACTGATCGGCGGCAGCGTGGCGCTCGTCGCGGTCATCCTGGTCGGGCTCGTGCTGCACGCCCCGCTCGCCAGGCTGCCCGAGACGCATCTCAAGTACGTGGTGGGGATTGTCCTCTCGACCTTCGGCGTGTTCTTCGCCGCCGAGGGACTGGGCGTCACCTGGCCGCTCTCCGATGCCGCTCTTCTCTATCTCGCGGCCGGCTTCTTCCTCATCTCCCAGCTCCAGATCCGCGTGCTCACGCGCGAGCGGCCAGCGGTGGCCGCGGCGGCATGAGCCTTCTGCGCCAGCTCCGCAAGCTCGTGCTGGGCGAGACCTGGTCGCTACCGCTGGGCGTGGCAGTCGCGCTGGGGGCGGCCGGCATCGTGCGCGCGGTCGATGGCGACGACGGCTGGTGGCATCACGCCGGCGGCTTCATCCTGCTGGGCCTCGTGGCCTTGGCGCTCACCGGCTCGCTGGCCGGCGCGCTGCGTGCGCGCGGTAGATAGCGGCGCGTCAGTGCGCGCGGTGCAGCGTCACCGTCCAGCTCATCTTGTTCGTGGCCTGATCAACGTCGCCCGGGTCGGTCATCGGTCCCTTGACGGTCCAGGTCTTGGTGGCGTGCCAGGTCAAGCGCCCACGGCGCGTGTGGAACACGAAGTGCGCGAGCTTTAGCGGCGTGTAATGCGCGAACGGCGCGCCGTCCTGCGGGAGCGGCAGACCGAACAGGGCCATTGATCCGTTGGTGTCGAAGTACGGGCACTGGATCCCGTTCTGTGACACAGGTGCCCCGTCGAGGAACAGCTTGCTCGAGGGGGAGACCGGCCAACTCCACATCACGGTGGCGGGACCGCGGTAGCTGCCGCAGCCGTCCGCGGGATCGGATTCGTTGATTCCACAGCCGGGGTCGGTCGTGACATCGGAGCCGTTGCGCGTGGCCTTGAAGGTGCCGCGCAGCGAGATCGGAGCGGTGCGGAACTGCGCCTGTCCCGGACCGGTGAACGTGAAGGCAACGCGTTTGTGCGTGACGCGGTAGACGAGGGTCTGGCTGCCGCTGCCGTTCTCGGTGAGCTGCGAGCCCGGAGTGCACCCCGCCTCGGCGTGGTGGCGTTCCCAGTTGGTCGTGACGGTCGCGTGGATATCCGCGTGGAAGATGGCGCGCTGCGCCGCCGAGGCGGGACTCGCGGCCACCGCGGCGGCACAGAGCAGCGCGAAGAGCGCGGCAGATCGAAGAGGAGTGAGTCGTTGGCGCATGCCGCCCATCCTGCGACGGGACGCCGGGGCGCGTCAACGTTCGTACGCTGACGTCGCGGCATAGGGGCGAGGGGAATCGAACCCCCGATCTCCGGCTTGAAAGGCCGGCGTCCTAACCGCTAGACCACGCCCCCGCGGTTCGGTCCGAAGTCTAGGCGGCAGAGGCCTATTTGAGGTGATGCGCGCGCAGGAAGCGATCCGCGACCGTGGCGGGCGAGCTGTTCTGCAGAACCACGGAGGCGTTCATCTGCCGCATCACCGCCGTGGTGAGCGTGGCGCTGACAGCGTTCAGCGTGGCCGCGAACGCGGTGCCCTCCATGTCGAGGACCTTCTGGCGCACCAGTGGTGCGACGTTCTCGAACCCGAACATGTTCTTTGGATCCTTCAGCACCACGTACTTCGACGTGCTGGTGAGCTGCCCGTCGGTGGAGAAGGCGTCCGCCGCATCCACCGTGCCGTTGTCGAGCGCCTTGTACTGCGTGCCGATGCGGCGCGGCCGGAACACGAGGTTGTGCAGGCCGTAGACGCGCCTCAGTCCTATGTATCCCTCGAGCCGCGTGCGGAACTCCGGCGCGCCCGACACGCGGATCGCACGCGGGACCTTCGCGAGGTCGGCGATCGTGCGCAGGTGGTAGCGGCGGGCAAACGCGACGGTGACCGCCAGCACGTCGCGGTCCTGGAACGGCGTGGGATTGAGCATCGCCACGCCCTCGGCTGCCGCCACCTGCCGCGCCTCGTTGTAGGCCTGGGCAGGCGATGCCGTGTGGTTGGTCCTGTCGCCGATCACCGTCCGCAGGATTCCCGTGTACTCGGGGTAGGCGTCGAGAGTGCCGAGGGTGAGCGCGCGGTAGATGATCTCGGTCGCGCCGACGTCGCTCTTCAGGTTCACGCGGAATCCCTTCGCGCGCAGCGCCTGCGCGTAGAGCTCTCCGAGCAGAAACTGCTCAGGGAAATTCTTCGTCCCGAAAGTGACCGGCGGCTTGCCCACGCCCGGACCCTCAGCCGCGGCGGTCTTGGTCCCGCTCGATCCGCCGCAGGCCACGGGCACGAAGGCGAGCACGAGCACGCTCGCGGCGGCGGCAATGTGAGATAGGCGGGACAGCCGAGGACGGGAGCGCAGCCCGCTACGCGCCGACTCCTGCGGGCGCCGTTTCGGGCGTGCGGTCCTCCGGGGAAGCAGAGTCAGGGATCGTAAAGTGGAAGACGCTGCCGCTTCCAGGACGGCCCTCCACCCAGATCCGGCCGCCGTGGTGCTCCACGATCTTCTGGCAGATCGCGAGTCCGATCCCGGTGCCCTCCTTCGAGGCGCCGAGGCGAGCGAACGGCTGGAAGATGCGCTCCGCCTGGCGGGGATCGATGCCGATGCCGTTGTCGCGCACGGAGAAGCGCCACTCGCCCGGGAAGAGCGCCGCGCTCACATGCACCTCGGGAGCGTCGTCGTCGCTGAACTTGAGCGCGTTCGAGAGCAGGTTCTGGAACACCTGGCAGAGCTGCTTGGCGTCGGCATTCACCGTCGGGAGCGGGTCTGAAGTGAGACTCGCGCTCTTCTCAGCGATGCGCCCGGCGAGGTTGTCGCGCGCACGGTCGAGCAGCTCGTCAGCCGGCACGGGCTCGCGCCGCAGCTCGCCGTGGCCCACGCGCGAGTACTCGAGCAGGTCGCGGATGAGCGTGCGCATGCGGTCGGTGCCGGCGAGGATGCTGTCGAGGAAGGTCTTGCCGCTGTCGTCGAGCAGATCGCGATAGTCGCGATCGAGCAACCCCGCGAACACGGTCACCGTCTGCAGCGGCTCCTTCAGGTCGTGGGACGTGACGGCGGCGAACTGGTCGAGCTCCGCGTTCGAGCGCTCGAGCTCGGCGGTCCGCGCGGCCACCTCGTCGCGGCTGTGCTCGAGCGACGCCGCCATCGTGTTGAACGCCCGGCCGAGATCGCCGAGCTCGTCGCTGCGCTGATCCGGGGCGCGTGCGCTGAGGTCGCCATGCGCGACGCGCTCAGCCCCGGCCGCAACCTCGCGCACCGGCCGAACCACCGAACGGGCGAGATAGATAGCGAGCACCAGCACAGCGCTGAGCCCGATCACGAGCCCGCCGATCCCGAACCCGACGGCCACGTTCGCGCGGCTGCTCGCCTGACTCGTGCGCTTGTTGGCGAGTGCGCGTTCGCTGTTGAAGAGCTGCTGGAACTGGCCGCGGATCGCCTCGATCCGCTGCGGGCCCGTCCCGTTCACGATCACCGATCGGGCGACGTCGATCTTGTCGTTCGCCAGCGAGATCATCGGGATCGAGTAGAGATCCACGTAGTCGTTGATCGAGCCGGTGATCTTCTTCGCCGTCGCGGCCGCCGCCGGGTTGTCGCGCACGAGCGACTCGAGCTCGCGGGCCTGCGCCGGGTACGCCTGCCGCGCCGCCGAGTAGGGCTGGAGGAACACGGGCTTCGCGCCACTCGCGACGTAACCGCGAACGCCCGTCTCCAGGTCGATCGCGAGCTTCTCGAGCTTGTTCCCCGCGGAGATCGCCTCCTGCGCGCGAATCGCGCGGTTGGCCGAGTCCCGCTGGCCGCGGATCGCGAACACGAGCAGTACGAATACGGCCGCAATCAGCAACGCAAACGCGCCGCTGGCGACGACCATCCGTGTGGTGATGCTCCGTCTCAAGTGATCCACCGGCCGCCAAGCCGGATGCCCAGATGGGCTCCCTCCCCGGCGACAGGAAGGCGAGTCCCGTGCTCACGACGATGATAGATGCGCCCCTGGGCACTTCGCAAACGCTTCCGGGTACTCCGAACGAGCGCCAACGCGCCTCGTTTGGGTCACTTGGAGGTCTAGCGAGGGCCCCGAAGGGGCCCATCTCAGCCGTATGAGGACCGAGCGATCCAAGGAAGAGACCTGCCCATAGTGCTCCGCACATGGGCAGGTCGATGACGCAGGAGCGCGACGGTCCGCAACCGGCTGAGATGGGCCCCCTGGGACTCGAACCCAGCCCGCCGGATTAAAAGTCCGGTGCTCTACCAGATGAGCTAGAGGCCCCTACGGGCTGGATGCTATGCGGTCGCCCGCGGCGTGATCGCTGCCGCGAACGTCAGCACCAGCGCTGCCGGGAAGATGGCCATGCCTACCGAGAATCCGGTGAGGATGCTGAAGGCGAAGAGGATGCCGATCGGCAGCCACACGAGCATTTCGTCGCTCTCGGTAACGCGGCTGCATTTGCGATGGAGGCCGAACCAGGTGATCAGCCCGAGCAGGACAGGTATGGCCATCCCGACGAGCACCCAGGAGCCGTTCTCGCCCACGAGCGTGCTCGATGGCGTTGCGAACTCGCGGCCTCCCGCCGACGTCTCGCCGCTGTAGACGGGCACGACGAGTGCCGCCACCACAAGGAACGCGAGCCAGCCGCACGCCAGCACCGTGAGGCCGAACGCCGCTTGACCGCGGTTCATGCTCAAAGATTACCGCGTAATCGCTTACGTGCTAGTGCCGGAAGTGGCGGCGTGAGGTGAACACCATCGGCACTCCCGCCTTGTCGCACGCCTCGATCACCTCGGCGTCGCGATTGGAGCCGCCCGGCTGGATGACGGCGCGCACGCCCGCCGCGATCGCGGCTTCGGGCCCGTCCGCGAAGGGGAAGAAGGCGTCGGACGCCATCACAGCTCCCTCGAGCGAAGTGCGTGCCTTCTCGACGGCGATCCGCACGGAGTCGACGCGGCTCATCTGCCCGGCGCCGATCCCCACCGTGGCGAGGTCCTTCGTGAACACGATCGCGTTCGAGCGGACGTGCTTGCACACACGCCAAGCGAACAGCAGCTCGCCCCACTGCTCCTCGCTCGGCCGGCATTCGGTGGCGACGGACATGTCGTCACGCGCCTCGGACTCGCTGTCGCGGTCCTGCACCAGGATGCCTCCGCGCACGCGTTTGATGTCGTGCTCGCCAAGCGGGACGCGGCGCCGCTCCGAGTTGTCGAGGATCCGGATGTTCGGCTTCTGCGTGAGGATCTCGAGCGCGTCATCGTCATAGCCCGAGGCAAACACCAGCTCGACGAAGATCTCGCTGAGCTTCTGCGCGAGCTCGCGATCGACTCGCCTGTTGAAGCAGAACACGCCCCCGTAGGCGCTCATCGGGTCGCACTCGAGCGCCCTGTCGTAGGCCTCGAGAACCGTGGACCCAACCGCCGCGCCGCACGGGTTGTTGTGCTTGAGGATCGCCGCCGCCGGCACCTCGAACTCCTCGAGCAGCTTGCGCCCGGAGTCGAGGTCGAGCAGGTTGTTGAACGAGAGCTCCTTGCCGTGGAGCTTCGACACCATCGACAGGAGATCCGTGCGT
>DATEPK010000137.1:0-4114 GCA_035273245.1 Thermoleophilaceae bacterium | reverse complement strand
CCAGCGCGAGCGCGTGGAGGGCTTCCTCTCGCGCGTCCCGTCGCACGGCGAGGTGGTCACGGGCGGCAAGGAGCCTGACGGCAATGGCTTCTTCCTTGAGCCGACCGTGGTCGCCGGCCTGCAGCAGGACGACGAGATGGTTCAGCGCGAGGTGTTCGGTCCCGTGGTGAGCGTGCAGCGCTTCTCCTCCGACGAGGAGGCGCTGAAGTGGGCCAACGGCGTGGACTACGGGCTGGCGGCGAGCGTGTGGACTCGCGACGTTGGCCGAGCCATGAACGCCGCTCGTGTGTTGAAGTTCGGCACCGTATGGGTGAACGACCACATCCCGCTCGTCTCCGAGATGCCGCACGGCGGCTTCAAGCAGTCCGGCTACGGCAAGGACATGTCGATGTACTCGCTCGAGGACTACACCGAGGTCAAGCACGTGATGGTGAGCCTGTCGTAGGGCGGCTCGCCAGACTGCTTGCGGTCGCGAGCGCGCTCTTCGTGCTCGCGGCCGCGCCCGCAGAGGCCGTGACGTTCACGAACGCTGCGCCGGTGGCGATCCCCGCCGGCGCACCCACCGCGGGCAGCGGCCCCGCCGGTCCTTACCCGTCCGATATTGGAGTGGCGGGCGTGACCGGCCCAGTGGTGCGCGTCAACGCGATCCTGCACGGCTTCCACCACGAGTACACGCAGGACGTGCGCGTGCTGCTCGTCGGTCCCGGCGGGCAGAGCAGCGTGCTGATGGCGAACGTGGGAACGCAGCGAGTGGACTCGCCGGCGCCCGTGGAGCTGTCGTTCGACGATGCCGGGCTGGCCGTCCCCTGCTACGTGAACGACGACATCCCGCTCGCGGGCGGGGTGTACGCGCCCACCTTCTACCCGACCGGCGACAGCACCGGGCACTGCGACTCGAGCCTCGACACGACCCCCTTCGAAGCACCCGCGCCGTCCGGCCCGTACGCGGCCGGCCTCGCTGTGTTCAACGGACTCAATCCCAACGGGGTATGGCACCTCTACGTGGACGACGACTCGAATCCGGACACCGGCGCGATCGACGGCGGCTGGAGCCTGCGGCTGACGATCACGCCGCCGACGGTCACAGCGCCGCAGATGAAGGGTGCGCCCGAAGTCGGCAAGACCCTCACCGGCGTGAGCGGTGCGATCACGAGCGGCGGCGGCGCGTTCTGGCAGTGGCAGCGGTGCAGCGCGCGCGGCACCGGCTGCACGCCGATCCAGGGCGCCACCGGCCCGAGCTACAAAGCTGTGCGCGCCGACCGCGGCCACACGCTCATGCTCGCGGAGACGGCGCTCAACTCGGGCGGCACCGCCGGCGCGAGCTCGCCGCCCAGCGCGATCGTGGGACCGGCTCTGCTCTCCACTTCTGGCACGCACCGTTCGCAGAAGGCGCGCAAGCAGAAGGGGCTGGTAGTGAAGGTGAGGTCGAACCTCGCGGGCTCGCTCACGGCTTCCGCCAAGGCCGGCAAGCTGCACTTCCGCGGCGTGAAGCGCAAGCTGCGGGCCGGACGGCGGAGCACGCTGCGGCTCCGCCTCCCTCGCCATGCCTCGATTCCGCGAGGCGCCAGGGCAAAGCTCACGCTGACGCTGAAGGACACCCACGGCGGCCGCGCCGTGAAGCGGATGACGATCCGCCTGCGCTAAGCGCTAGAAGCCGCCGCTGAACTCCACCGGATTGGGCCGCGAGTCCGGGTCGCGCACCACGGTGTTCTTGTTCGTGTCCACGAACATGCAGAAGGCCTTCGCCCGGTTGTTCAGGTTCACGCACACGCGGAAGTAGCCCTCAGCCAGGCGGCGCGTGTTCGCGTCCTGCAGATTGGCCTTGGCCTGCGGCGTGCCGTGGGCCTGCACGAAGTTCTCGGCGCGTACGGCCGCCTCGTGGGTGGCGTTCGTCTCGGACACGATCACCGGGCGGTTGCCGAGCCCGGCGACGAGTAGGCCGATGGCCGCGAGACTGAGCAGGATCGTGGCGCTGCGGTCAAGGATCACCTCGGGCGGAAGCGGGTCGCGGCGCTCGTGCTGGTGCACTCTGCGCTCGCGCACGACCAGGCGGCGAGCGATCCAGTTCGCCACGGCGCCGATCAGGAACAGGTTCGCGAACGAGGCGATGATGATGGCGGGAATGAGCCTCACGCCGGTGCGGTTCGGCGGCAGGAAGTGCAGCAGCAGACCGTCGCCGATCGTGAAGATGGCGAACGCCGGCCACATGAGCGCGCCGCGGAGCCGCCAGCGCAGCCGCCGGGCCCAGAAGACCTCGCTGCTCACTCCACTGAGGGTAGAGCCGCGCGGGTAGCGGGGCCGCGCCACCTGCTCTTGCGGCAGCGGGGCACCTTGAATTAGGGTCGTCAGAGTTCTGACTCGCTCCCAGGAGGCCCCTCACATGTCCAGCAGACAGGTTCTCTCCGCGCTCGCGGGCGCGGCGGCGGTGACCACCGCCATCCTGGCCGCACCGGCCCAGGCGCACGTCCACGCGTCAGCGTGCAAGCCGCTCACGAACGTCGAGGCAATAGTCGACGACTCGGGCTCGATGTTCGGCACCGACCCCAACGTCCTCCGCGGCCAGGCGGTGAAGCTGATCATCCAGCAGCAGGCCCAGACACAGCCGAACTTCATCTTCGGAGGCGTGAGCTTCGGCGACGGTGCCACCACGCTGTTTGCGCCCGCGGCCGTCGGCGCGAACAAGGCGGCGATGCTCGGCTCGCTCGCCAGCCTTCAGGCCGATGACGGCTCGACCAACTACGGCGCCGCGTTCGCCCAGGCGGCCACGGACAACGCCGGCCGTCAGGCGAACATCTTCATGACGGACGGCGGCAACAACGGCGACCCGATCCCGTTCCCGCAGCCGCCCACGTACGTGATCGGCTTCGGCGACAGCGCGGCGCTGCCAGAGGATCAGCAGGCGCTGCAGAACCTCGCGACCACCACGGGCGGCCAGTACTACCCGCAGACCACCTCGGCGAAGCTCGTGTCCGTGGTCAACGGCGTGCTCGCCCAGATCACGTGCCAGTCGCAGCCGCAGACGTTCAACGACACGTTCACCAAGGTTGGCCAGGCGATCAGCCACTCCGTGAAGATCAGCTCGAAGACGAAGAGCGCCAACTTCGTGGTGTCGTATCCCACGAAGGACGACCTGTTCACCTTCAGCGCGAGCGAGATCCTGAGCGGCAGCAAGGCGTCCGCCGCGAAGAAGCACAGGGTGAAGAAGCTGAAGGTCAAGCTCGTGCGCTCGGAGACGTTCTTCACGGCGCACGTCCGCGGCCTCAAGCGCGGAAAGCTCCGCTTCAAGATCAAGGCGAAGCAGCTGGGCACGTCGCTCGACCCGACGAACCCCTCCGGCGCGGTGACGACCCAATTCTCTCCGAGCAGAAAGCGCTAGCGACCTCTGACCTCTGACCTCTGACCTTGCGGGGGCGGTCGAAGACCGCCTCCGCGGGTACCCTTGACCTAGACAAAGGAGAGGTGACGGCGCCTGGAGACCCCGGGCGTCGCGCTTGAAAACCACGTTCGCCGGAACGGAGACCCCGAATCCGGCGTCGGAGGGAGGAATATGGCCACGACCACCGCGAAACCCGCGGCGATCGAGGATGGCGGCCGGAGGGCTGTCCTCACGCAGGAGGACCGCCGCGCGCTCCTCCGCTACATGCTTCTGATGCGGGCCACCGAGGAGCGGGCGCTCACGCTCTACCGGCAGGGCAAGGTGCCGGGCTCGTACTACGACGGACGCGGCCAGGAGGCGATCTCCGTGGGCTCGGCGTTCGTCCTCGGCCCGCGCGACCGCACCTGCATCCTTCACCGCGACCTCGGCGCGCACCTGATCCGCGGCGTCCGCCCCGGCCGGATCCTCGCCCAGATGATGGGCCGCGCCGGTGGCGTGACCGGCGGCAAGGACGGCAACATGCACTTCGGCGACACCGAGCTCGGCTGCGTGGGCATGGTGTCGATGCTGCCCGACATGGCGCTCGTCACATGCGGGCTCGCGCTCTCCTTCCAGATGCGCAAGGAGCCGCGAGTAGCCATGACGTGGTTCGGCGAGGGCTCCACCGCCAACGGCCAGTGGCACGAGGCGATGAACGTGGCCGGCGTGCGCAAGCTGCCGGCCGTTTTCATTCTCGAG
>DATEPK010000136.1:0-12868 GCA_035273245.1 Thermoleophilaceae bacterium | reverse complement strand
CTCTGCCATGGCCCAACGAAGGGCGGCGCGCGCGCCGGCTGAGCCGTCGACCCCGACGATCACGGTTCCGCCTGTCAACGAGTTCTGTCGCGAAGCCTCCATGTACCTCCAGCGTCGAGTGGGGCTCGGCTCTTACCGGGGGACATTCGAGCGTGGCGAAGACCGCCAAGCCCAAGCCGGCGACTCCGCGGACGCGGCCTGGGGGCTCGACTTCACAAAACGCGTCTCGCCGGCGTTGACCCACCAGAACTTGGCAAACGCTCCGAGAAGGAAGAGACGACGACATGAGAACTGCATTCATCACCGGTGCCAACAAGGGTCTTGGACTCGCGGCGGCCCGCGGGCTAGGCGAACAGGGCGTAAGGGTCATCATCGGTGCGCGTGATCCACGGAAGTCCGACGTGGCGGTCCGCGAGCTGGTCCAGGCCGGAATCGACGCGGAGCCGGTGCTGGTCGACGTCACCGATCCAGCCAGCGTTCGTGGCGCGGCGGAAGAGGTTGCACGGCGTCACGGTCACATCGACATCCTCATCAACAACGCCGGCATCCTCCCGGAGGCGACCGCGGAGGAAGTCGACGGCCCGCTCGACCCGCGGATGTTCGAAACCACATTCGCGACCAACGTGCTCGGCGCGGTCGAGGTCACCCACGCCTTCCTACCGCTGCTGCAGAAGGCCAAGGCCGGCCGAATCGTCAACGTGTCGAGCACGATGGGCTCACTCGCGGATCAGTCCAACCCCGACTCGCCGTACTACGGCGTCGTCGTACCCGCCTACCAGACCTCGAAGGCGGCGCTGAACTCGATCACGATCGCGCTGTCAAAGAAGCTGAGCGACACGCCGATCAAGGTCAATTCGGCGTGCCCCGGCTGGGTGCAGACCGACCTTGGCGGACAGCAGAATCGTGCAGCGGCACCGCTGACCGCGGAGCAGGGAGCCCAGATAATCACGAAGCTGGCGCTCATCGACGAGGACGGGCCCACCGGCCAGTTCTTCGATGCCAACGGCCCCGTCCGCTGGTAGCCCAGCGTCCTGCTTCACCGACGCTCACGCGCGAGGAGCGAGCCTGGCAGCGCGTGTCAGCTACTGAGAGTGACCTCGAGGCGTTGTGTCGTGCGGCCGACAGGGACCAGCTTGATGCTGCCGTTCGCAGCGGCGTACGCGCCGGTGCCGCCGACGATCGCCATGTCCGTCTCGGAGGACGGCTTGGCGCCGCCGGGAGCGCGCCGGCTGAGGCCGGCTCCCTGGAGCTCGAGGGTGCCGTCGGCCAGCAGCAGGTCGGCGTGCATCGAGACGCCGCGATAGCGCGGGTCCACCACGGTCTGGACGAACTCGGCACGGCCGTCGGGCTTGCCGTCTCGCCGCAGGCTCGTGGAGAACACGAAGACGTCTCCGGCCGAGGTGCCCTTTGGGCGCGCATCGACTCTGACCATGCTGTGGCGGTCGAGACTTGCCAGGAGTGGGAAGGAGCCCGATGGCGCTGCCGGCGCAGAGGCGAGCGAGACGGCACTCGCCACGGCCGCGACCGCCACTGCGGGGATCAGGATTCGCTTGAGCATCGGTGGTTACCGTCCCGCCGATTCCTGCGTGGGCCGGCGCCTGACAGCGAGAGCGACGCAGACGATCGCGGCAAGGACGCCCAGGATGGTGAGCTCGAAGAAGCTCACGGCGAGCCCGGCCACAATTGCGATCACGGCCGCGATCCCGAGGATGACTGTTCGATTCAGCATGGGTACCTCCGTGGTGATTGACCTGACCCAGCCAAGCTAGGCGCCGGCCGGCCGCGGCACATCGGGCTGCGGCGCGAATCTGACTCCGACCACAGGAGGAAGTTCGCGCGCGCCGGTTCCTCCCATGGGCGGAGGCCGACGGCGGATCGCGCGGCTAGCTTGTGCGCATGTCAATGGCCCTGCGCCGTCGCGTGCTGGACGCCGCCCCCACGATCGCGCTCATCGCGATCGGCGCGGCTCAGCTGCTCGCCGACTACGGCGGCTCCGGCTTCCGGGGGCCGCGCGGAGCAAACGCCGCGTTCTTGATCGCCGTCTGCCTGCCACTGCTGGTGCGCCGTCGGCGCCCGGTGGTCGCGCTCGCAGGCGTGTTCGTGCTCCAGGCGGTGTGGGTGGGCGCGTACTACCACGGCTCGCACCAGCCGCCGTTCGAGCCGTTCGCCGCCGGTGTCGTCGCCTGCTTTGCGCTCGGCCTGCACGCCGACCGCCGCGGCCTGCGCGCCGGGCTGGTCGTGTTTGCGCTGGTGGTGGTAGCGAGCGCGATCGTGCTCGCGGCGGGCGGCTCGGCGGTCGGCAACGCGCTCCCGGTCCTCATCTGGTGGGGCGCGGCGATCGGGATCGGGCGCGGACTGCGTGAGCGACAGGCACTCGTGGAGCTGCTGCGCGAGCGATCGGCCAGGCTCGAGCGGGATCGGGAGCGCGACATGACCGACGCGGCGCTCGAGGAGCGAGCCCGGATCGCCCGCGAGCTGCACGACGTGATCGCCCACGCCGTGAGCCTGATGGTCGTTCAGGCGAGCGCCGAGCGCCGGCTGCTCGACCCGGACCAGCGCCGCACCGCCGATACGCTCGAGACGATCGAGGGCTCTGGCCGCGAGGCGCTCGGGGAGCTGCGCCGCCTGCTCGGCGTACTGCGCGCCCACGGCCGCGAGCGGCTCGCGCCTCAGCCAGGCCTCGACGCTCTGCCCGAACTACTCGACGAGGGCAGACGTGGCGGCGGCGAGATCCGCTTCGATGTCGATGGAGAACCCGTTCGGCTGCCTGCGGGGCTCGATTTGACCGCCTACCGGATCGTGCAGGAGGGACTCACCAACGCCCGCAAGCACGCCCCGGGGGCGGCCGTGGACCTCACGCTGCGCTGGCGGCCCGCCGAGCTCGAGATCGAAGTCGCAGACCAGGGCCCGGGACCGCCGACCAACCCCAACGGCGTCGGCCACGGCCTGATCGGCATGCGCGAGCGCGCATCCCTCTACGGCGGCAGCCTCCGCACCGGGCGGGGGGCAGCTGGCGGCTTCCGCGTGGTCGCACGCCTGCCAATCGACCCCGGCGGCGGGCAGTGAGCATTCGCGTGCTCGTCGTCGACGACCAGGCGCTCGTGCGCGCCGGCTTCGTCAAGCTGCTCGAACCCGAGCCCGACCTGCAGGTCGTAGGGGAGGCCGGCGACGGCTCCGAAGCTGTCGAGGCCGCCGCGCGCACGCGCCCCGACGTGATCCTCATGGACATCCGCATGCCAAGGCTGGACGGGATCGAGGCGACACGGCGAATCCGCGCGGGGTCGAGGCCTGCGCGCGTGCTTGTGCTCACCACCTACGACCTCGACGAGTACGTCTTCGACGCGCTCAAGGCGGGTGCCAGCGGCTTCATGCTCAAAGACGCCCCCGCCGACCAGCTCGTCGCCGGAATACGCGTAATCGCCGCCGGCGACGCGCTACTTGCCCCCCAAGTCACCAAGCGACTGATCGAGGAGTTCGCCAGGCGCCCGACACCGCCGCCAGGGGGCCCCGTCGAGCTCGCCGAACTGACGGCACGCGAGCGCGAGATCCTCACGCTGATAGCCCGCGGCCTGACGAACGGAGAAATCGCAAGCGAACTGGTGTTGGGCGAGTCCACAGTCAAGACCCACGTCGGCAACATCCTCTCGAAGCTCGGACTGCGGGACCGTATCCAGGCGGTCGTGCTGGCTTACGAGACGGGACTCGTCAGGCCCGGCGGCTGAACTCAGGCGGATGTCGAGCCACCCCCTCTCATCTGCCGCCTCCATGGCTCTACAAAGCACAGTCCGCGAGATGGCGAGGGCCGGAATCGAACCGGCGACACCACGATTTTCAGTCGTGTGCTCTACCAACTGAGCTACCTCGCCAAGCGTCGGGGATGGTAGCGGGGCTCGGCCGCTAGTCTGAGCCGCCATGAGCGAGCTCATCCATACCTGCTACCGGATCGGCGACATCGATCGCTCGGTCGCGTTCTACAAGGCGCTCGGGTTCGACGAGGTGGGACGCATGCCCATCCGCGACGAGGCCATCAACGTCTTCATGGGCCTGCCCGGCGATGGCGCGCGGCTCGAGCTCACGTACAACCACGGGGTCGACTCCTACGAGCTCGGTACGGGCTACAACCACATCGCGGTGACCACCGACGATCTCGATGCCAAGCTGGCCAACCTCGCCGAGCAGGGGATCGAGCCGGAGAAGCCGCCGTACACGGTCCGCGAGGGCGGCAACCGCATCTGCTTCGTGCGCGATCCGGACGGCTATCGCATCGAGCTGATCGAGCGGGACTGAGGCTCTTGCGCCGTCTTCTCGCCGCCGTTTGCACGCTTGCGATTGCACTGGCGGCGGCGGGCTGCGGCGGTGGCTCTTCGGACAGCGGCAAGAGCCCGCTCGACAACGCGCTCGGGTATCTCCCGAAGAGCGCCCCGGTGGTGGCCGCCATCGACACGAACCTGAACGACGACCAGTGGAAGTCGCTCGGCGCGAACGTGAAGAAGTTCCCGTTCGCCGGGCAGGTCGAGAGCTCGCTGAAGACGTCGATCAGCCAGTCGGGCCTCGACTTCGACAAGGACATCAAGCCGCTGCTCGGCAACGACTTCGTGGTCGGGTTCCCCACCGTCCAGTCGGTGGCTGGCAGCAACGACCAGGCGGTGGCCGCCCTCGAGGTGAAGGACAAGGGCAAGCTGTCGAAGGTGCTGTCGAACGACAACCACCTCACGAAGGACGGCTCGTCGAACGGGGCCACGCTCTACCGGGCCGACTCGGGCGGCACCGAGGTCGCTCAGGACGGCAACGTGCTCGTGGTCGGCAACAGCAAGCAGCAGACCGTGGCGGCGCTCGAGCAGCGCGGCCGCGACGACCGGCTCACGCAGGACACCTTCAACAACGGGCTCTCGGGCCTGCCTTCGGACGCGCTCGCGCGCGTGTACGTGAACGCGCAGCAGCTGATTGCCGGCTCCCCCGGCACGCAGACCGCGCAGAAGGTGAAGTGGGTGGCCGCGCTGAGGACCGTCGGCGTGACGGTGTCGAGCGAGAGCAGCGCCCTCGCTATCGACTTCAACGCGAAGACCGACTCGTCGCAGCTGTCGGACGCCGACCTGCCGTTCGCCTCGGGCGATGCGTCGCCACCGGTGTCGATCAAGCCCGGCGAGATCGGGGTGGGCATCCGCGGTGTGAACCAGACCGAGCACTTCATCGAGAACGTCGCGAAGGTGGTGAGCCCGGCGAGCTACGCGAACTTCCTGAAGGCCAAGCAGACGATCGCAAACCGCCTCGGCCTGAACATCGACAAGGACCTCATCGATCAGCTGTCAGGCAACACCGCCATCGCCTACGACATCAACGGCAAGTTCGCGATGCGGGCCGACCCGAAGGACCCCGCGGCATTCAGGAAGACGCTCGCCAGGGCAGCTCGCGTGGCGCCGCAGTTCGCCCGGGGCGCCGGCCTCCCCGGCGCGAAGCTCACGCGCGCCGGCGGCCTCTACAAGCTCACCGGCACAAACGGCAAGACGCTCTACTACGGCATGGTCGGCAGCGTGTTCGCGGCATCGAATGACCCCGTCCGCCTCACCCAGATCGCCTCGGCCACGCCTCAGCAGGTGACGGGAGCGAAGGGCGCCGTGTCGATAAACGCCGACGTCGCCAAGATCGTCGCGGGGATCATCTCCCAGGCGGCGGGCGGCGGCCTCGGCGGCGCCTTCGGCGGCTCACTCGCCACCGCCCCGCTCGGCAACCTCACCGGCTCGATCACGTCGGGCACGAGCGGCCTCACAGGTCACCTGCAGCTCGCGATCAGGTAAGAGCTGTGGCCTGTGGCCTGTGGCCTGTGGCCTGTGGCCTATGGCCTAACTCCAGGCATCCCACCGCCGCAAGAACGGCAGCGGGTCCACAGGGTGCCCACCCTGCGCCCAAGCGCCTTTCCAGATCTCGAAGTGGAGGTGCGGGCCGGTGGCTTCGCCGGTGCTGCCCACCTCGGCGATCTGCTGGCCGGTGGCCACGTGGTCGCCCTCCTTCACTCGCGTGGACCCGTCGCGCAGGTGCATGAAGACGTAGTCGAGGTTCTCGCCGTCGCCGTGCAAAACGATGTAGTTGCCGGCGCCACCGGCCTGGTAGCTCACCACCTTGACGATGCCGCCGCGCGGCGCCACGACGGGCGTGCCGGTGGGCGCCGGGATGTCCTGCCCCTGGTGGATGTGGCCCGGACGCTGTGCGCCGAAGCGGCCGTCCGGGCTGATTCCGTACGTGAACCGGCCGATCAGCGGGAACACGTGCCAGTGGAAGCTGAATCCGCTCGTGACCGACGACTTCGTGGCGCCGCGCAGCCCCTTCCCGGACAGGTGCAGCTGGAACTCCCCCTCCGGTAGCGGCCCGCCCTCGAGCCCGGAAAGCAAATAACGCTGACGGACATTGGTGCGGCGGTTGCCGAGGTCGATCCGCCGCACAACGGCGCTGCCTTGCTTCACCACGAGCGACAGGTGAACGCGCGCCGGTCCGCCGCGCAGCTCGAAGTGCACCTGTGCCCGGTGGCCGTAGATGAACGTGCTGCTCGGGCTGACCGAGAACGACTCGACCACCGACCCGCGCGGGATCTTCACGCTGTGCGGCCGCGTCCCACCACTGGGCGCATGCGGCTCCGGCACAGCACCGCCAGGCGTCGCTCCGCCATTACCGGCCAGCGCCGCAGCAGGCAGGATCAGGGCAAGCAGGAGCGGAAGCGCGAGGAGGGATCGCACCCTGTTTGCGTCGGCGGCTAGCCCAGAATGCCCGCGACCTGCAAGACATCATGCAGCCTGCATGCGGGTCATGATCTCGAGCGCACCGTTCTTGTTCAGCGGCTCGTTGAGGTTCCCGCACTTGGGCGACTGCACGCAGGACGGGCAACCCGAGCGGCACGGGCACTCCGCGATCAGCCGCCGGGCGTCCGCCACCAGAGTCTCGAACAGCGTGAAGCCGATGCGCGTGATTCCCACGCCGCCGGGATGCCCGTCGTAGATGAAGATCGTGGGCCGCCCGGTCTGCTGGTGGAACGCTGTGGAGAGCCCGCCGATGTCCCAGCGGTCGCACATGGCAATAAGAGGCAGCACCGCGATCTGCCCATGCTCCGCGGCGTGGATCGACCCCTGAAGCACATCCAGGGGGAACTCTTCACGCAAGAGAGGCTCGGGCAGCTCGTACCACAGCGCCTGGGTGATGAATTGCTGCTCGGGCAGGTCCACCGGCAGGAGGTCGAGCACCTCGTGGTCCGTCACGCTCTTCTTCTGGAACGCGATCACCTCCTCGGTCACCGACACGATTCCGAACGACAGCTCCACCCCAAGCACCGAGCGCGTGTCGCGCGCCTGCTCGATCCAGGTGTCGGTCTCCTTCTTGGGCTGCGTGTACCAGTCGCCCGTGAACTTGGTGACTAGAGCCCTGCGGTTCCGCAGATCGAGCTCCTCGACCTCGTATGCCTGGCCCATGTGGAGGTACACGGCTCCCGGGTGAACGGTGGAGAACGCGCGCGCCGCCTCCACGGTGCCGATGATCTGCCCGTCCGCACCGTCCACTACGGCGAACGAGTCCATGCCGGCCGAGCGCAGCGACACGCGGCCCGCCGGGAACCCCTCGCCGCGCGGCAGGTAGCGCCCGCCGCGCTCGCGCAGCTCGCCGCGCTGCACGAGACGGTCCGCGTACGCCTGCCAGCGCGGGCCGAGCGTGTCGGCGTCGTGCTGGGTGAGCGGCATCTCGTACGCGGCCGGCACGAGGTGCTGCATGTAGATCACCTCGGACTCGTGGTCGAGGATCGCGGACTCCACCGGCCGGTCGAGGAACTCCTCGGGATGCCGGCAGAAGAACTGGTCGAGCGCGTCCTCACCCGCCACGTACAGCGCGAGCCCCGGCGCACGCCGTCCGGCGCGCCCCCACATCTGCCGCAGGCTCGCAACCGTTCCGGGGAAGGTCACGCAGATGGCGGCGTCGAGGTCGCCGACGTCGATGCCGAGCTCGAGAGCGTCCGTGGCCACCACAGCAAGCAGGTCACCTTCGGCGAGGCGCTGCTCGATCTCGCGCCGCTGTAGCGGCGTATAGCCGGCGCGGTACGGAGCGATCCGCTCAGCGAGGTCGCCGAACCCGGCGTCCTCAAGCCGCAGCTTCGTGAACTTCTGGATCAGCTCCACGCCGCGGCGCGACTTCAGGAAGCAGATCGTCCGCACCTCGCGCTTCACGAGCTCGGTGAGCAGTCCCGCGGCCTCCGACAAAGCGGACGCCCGAACGCCCTTGTCCTCGTCCACGAGCGGCGGGTTCCACATCGCGATCTGGCGCTCGGCACGCGGCGCCCCGTCGCGGTCCACGAGCCGGAACTCGAGCCCCGTGAGCTCCTCTGCCAGCTCGACCGGGTTGGCGATCGTCGCGCTCGTGAGGATGAAGCGCGGCTCCGTGCCGTAAGCGTTCGCCATGCGGCGCAGCCGCCGCAACACGTTCGCCACCTGCGAGCCGAACACCCCGCGGTACACGTGCGCCTCGTCCACCACCACCCACGCGAGGTTCGCCAGCACGTCTCCCCAATTCCGATGGTGGGGCAGGATCCCGATGTGGAGCATGTCCGGGTTCGTGAGGATCAGGTTCGACCGGTTGCGGATGGCGCGGCGCTCCTCACGCGGCGTGTCGCCGTCGTAGATCGCGTGGCGCAGGAACGGCATCCGCAGCTGTGAGAGCTTGCGCGCCTGGTCCTGCGCAAGCGCCTTGGTGGGGTAGAGGTACAAGGCGCGGGCGCGGGCGTCGGTGGCGAGGGTGTCGAGCACCGGCATGTTGAACGCGAGCGACTTGCCGCTGGCGGTGCCGGTGGTGACGATGGTGTGCCCCGCCCGAGCGGCGGCCCACGCCTCGGCCTGGTGCGAGTACACCTCCGTCACGCCACTCGCCCGAAGCGCCTCGAGCACCACGGGATGAAGGTCGTCAGGAAGCGGTGCGAGCTCGGCCTCCCGGGCGCCCAGCCGGCTCGTTGTGACAAGCTGCTCGCCGTTTAAGACGCTGGCCCAGGGGCGCTCTTCGCTCACAATCGCCATCGAGGCCAGCGTAGTGACTTGCTCCGCTGCGTCTACACCGACCTCGATGGAACCCTGCTCGGCCAGGGGGCGTCGCTGTTTCGCGACGCGGAGGGCGCGTTCACGCTGCTGCCCGCCCGCGCCCTCGAGGCCTGCCACCGGGCGAACGTGGAGGTGGTGCTGAAGTCGGGCCGGCGCGAGGCGCAGGTGATGGAGGACGCGCGGCTGATGGGGCAGACCGCCTACATCTACGAGATGGGCTGCGGGCTCGTGATCGACGGGGAGCACATGTGGCTCACCGGCGGCCTCGAGCCAAAGAACGGGAAGACGATCCACGACCAGATCGAGGAGTCCGGTGCTCCGCGGCTTCTTCTCGACACCTACAGCGGCAGGCTCGAGTACCACTCGCCCTGGCACCTGAACCGCGAGGTCTCGCACCTCTTCCGCGGCCTCGTGGATGCGAATGAGGCGGACCGGCTGCTCGAGGAGCACGGGCACGGAAACCTGCGGCTGGTGGACAACGGCGCGATCGCGCCGAAGGAGTCACTCCAGAACCTCGAGGCGCCGCCGCGCGCCTACCACCTGATCCCGCGCGGCGCTTCCAAGGCCGACGCCGTGGCGCGCCACATGCGCGCGCGCGGCTACGCAGCGGAGGAGTGCATCGCGCTCGGCGACTCCCGCGAGGACCTCGGCGTGGCGCAGGTGGTGGGCCGCTTCTTCCTCGTGGCGAATGGCGCGGAGAAGGACCCGGACATCCTCCGTGGCGCGCCACCCAATGTCGAGGTGACCGAGGGCCGCAACGGTGAGGGCTTCTACGAAGCGGTGATCAGGACGCTGGCTGAGCGTTAGCGCGGCGCTTGCGCTCGAGCAGCGCGGTGTCGGCCACTTCCACGAGGTCCGCGCCGGACATCCAGTCGAGCAGCGTGGCATGCCCGCACGTCACCGTGAGTGGGCTGCCATCGGGGCGCGCGCACGCGCCCGCCACGTGGCGCTCGATCCTGGCCGCCACTTCCAGTGCCGCAAGCTCCAGCGTGCCAGACAGCACCACCACGAACTCGTCGCCGCCCCAGCGGAAGCACACGTCGGCGCCACGCAGCTCGTCGCGCAGCGTCTCGGCAACCTGGCGCAGGCATTCGTCGCCCGCCAGGTGGCCGTGCACATCGTTGATCTTCTTGAAGCTGTCGAGGTCGCAGAGCAGCAGGCTGAGCGGCTCGTCGCCGCGGCGCGAGCGCGCGATCTCGGTGGCCATCGCCTCCTCGAACGCGCGGCGGTTGCCGAGCCCGGTGAGCTCGTCCACCCTCGCCAGCTCGTTCGCTCGCGCCTCGCTCTCCTGCGAGTCGGCACGGTGCTGGCGGATCTGCCACATCACACCGAGGATGAAAACCGCAGCTAGAGCCCAGAGGCCGAGCTCGGCGATGAGGTCGCCGATCATCGGGGCTGACGCGTGGCCCACTTCCGGCACCACCGCCAAAACCGTGAGCACCGCGAGGAAGACCGTGAAGCGGGCGGGCGTGTGGACCGCGGCAGCCGTGCAGATCATGAACGGGTAGAGCTCGTGGAAGGGCGCGGGTAGGCCGCCGGCGAGCCATTGGGCAACGACGATGTTCACGAGGCCGAGATACGCGGTGAGAAGCAGCGTGTCGCGCGTGATCCGCTCCGGGCGGCGCATCAGGATGTTCATCCAGATCCCTGTGGCCAGGCTGAACACGGCGATCACTCCCCAGCCGGCTCCGCCGAACCGCGCGGTGGGCGGGTAGAACGGCATGAGCGCGTAACCCACCGTGGCGCCGAGCATCCAGCCGCCCTTCGAAGCCCTCACCGCCAGCCCGAGATCGAAGCCGCGCGTGGCCTTCTCGTCCGAGAAGAAATCGCGCAGCATCCGCCAAGGCTTGATCCCCGCCGCAGTCATACAACCGGGGAGATCGGCTCGTCGGGTGCGCCCTTGAACGAATTCTCAGGCGGCGGAGGGCTGCGCCGAACGCAGGAACTCGAGCACGGCGGCGTTGAACTCCTCGGCGCGCTCGAGATTGAGACCGTGCGTGGCACCCTCGATGATCGTGAGCTTGGCGTTCGGGATCAGCTCGGCCAGCTCCTTCGACTTCCACGCGGGCACGAGGATGTCGTGCTCGGCCCCGATCACGTGCACCGGCATCTTCAGCCCGGGCAGCCGCTCGCGGGCCTCGTGCCGTCCGGTTGCCTCGGCCTGCCGCGCGAAGGCGTCGGGCTTCTGGGGATGCGGGTTGGCGAGCATCTGCTGGCGCAGGAACGTGATGCGCTCGGTCTCGTCGAACAGCGGCTCGGAGAAGCACAGCAGCATCATCTGGTCGATGTGCTCCTCGTAGGAGCGGCGATGGACGTCCGCCGCCATCATGCGGCCCGCCTTGCGGCCGTACGCGCCCGCGCCCGCGAAGGTGATGGCGAGCGTGAGCGTGCGAACGCGGTCGGGCCACCCGAGCGCGATCTCCTGGGCCACCGCGCCGCCCATCGAGGCGCCCACCAGATGGAAGCTGTCGAGCTCCAGCTCATCGGCGAGCGCAATCGTGTCTGCCGCCAGATCCGTGATCTCGTATGAGCCCTCCGCATATGACGACTGGCCGGAGTCGCGGTTGTCGAAGGTCACGACCTTGAAGTGCTCGGCCAGCGGCTCGACCTGAAGCGCCCAGGCGAGATGGTCGGCACCCAGCCCCATGACCATCATGAGCGGCTCGCCCTCACCCTTCACCTCGTAATAGAGGCGCTGTCCGTTTGCGTCCGCGAACGGCATCGCGGGCGGAGCCTACCCGGCGAGGGCGTCTTTGAACGCGGCCTCCGCGTCCGCGCCGTGCACGGCGAACACCACTCGCTCCAGCGAGCGCGCCTCGTGGGCGCGCGTCGCGTCCACCATCAGACGCGCCGCCTCGTCGAGCGGGAAGCCGCCCACACCGGTACCGAACGCCACCAGCGCGAGCGAGCGGCAGCCCAGCTCCTCGGCCTTCGCGAGGGTGGACTCGGTGGCCCGGCGGATGATGTCCGCGGAGGTGGGCCCGCCCAGCTCCATCGTCGCGGCGTGGATCACATAGCGCGAGGGCATGTCGCCCGCGGTGGTCTCCACCGCCTCCCCGAGGCCGATCGGCGCCTTCTCCTCGGACTCGCGCTCCACGGCGGCGCCGCCCGCGCGGCGGATCGCTCCGGCCACGCCACCGCCGTGCATGAGCTGCGTGTTCGCGGCGTTCGCGATCGCGTCCACCTCGAGCTTCGTCACGTCGGCTTGAAGGACCTCGAGCTCCACGCCCATATTCTCCCCACATGACCCCTCGCACGGAAGCCACGGTGATCGACGCCGGTGGGCGCGACCTGCGGGTCACGAGCGGCGACCGCGTGATCTTCCCGAGCACCGAGCGCACGCCCGAGTTCACGAAGCTCGACATCGTGAAGTACTACCTAGCTGTGGAGCACGGGATCATGCGGGCCGTCGAGCGGCGGCCGACCACGCTCGAGCGCTGGCCGAAGGGCGTCTATCCCGGCATGGTCCTCTCCACGCGCGACAAGGGAGGGGGCGACGCCTTCTACCAGAAGCGCGTGCCAAAGGGGGCGCCTGACTACCTTCAGACCGCCCGCATTCAGTTCCGCTCCGGCCGGGACGCGGACGAGATCTGCCCAACGGAGATCGCGGTGGTGGGCTGGGCCGCGCAGATGGGCACGATCACGTTTCACCCGTGGCCCGTTCGCAGCGACGACGTGGACCATCCAGATGAGCTGCGCCTCGACCTCGACCCTCAGCCGGGCACCGACTTCGCGGATGCGGTGCGCGTGGCGGCCGAGGCGCGCGTGCTGCTCGGCGAGCTCGGCTACACCGGCTTCCCGAAGACCTC
>DATEPK010000135.1:0-5758 GCA_035273245.1 Thermoleophilaceae bacterium | reverse complement strand
CGCCGCTTCTCCCCGCACACCTCTTCCTCGAGCTCGCCGCAGGCTCGCTTCACGCCCTCCATCAGCGGCCACACGTCGTCGATCATGTTGCGGTCCGCGACGATGCCGAAGTCGATGTGGTCGCGATAGCTCATCGCGGTGATGTTGAGACCCACGCCATCCGCGATCACCGACACTGGGAAGTGCGCGTGCAGCTCCGCGCCCGCGCAGTAGAGGCGCTCGCGCGGCCCCGGCACGTTCGAGATCACGAGGTTGAGCGGCGGCCGCACGCGGCCCATGATGTCGAGCGTGGTGCGGGCAGCCATCGCCGCCACAGCGGGCGGGATGAACGCCGTGGCGTCCGTGAGAAGGTTGGCCGGTATCGCCCTGTGGCGCTCCTTCGCGCCGCGCAGGTAATCGTGCGCCTGCAGCAGCCGCGCGCGCGGATTGTCCACGTTCGTTGGGATCGGGACGATCATCATCGACACGCGGTTGCCGAACGAGCCGTACTCGTGCTTCGCGCGCACGGACACCGGAATCATCGACACGAGCGGCTCCTCGGGCAGCTCGTCGTGGTCGATCAGCCACTCGCGCACGGCGGTCGCGCAGATGGTCACCACCACGTCGTTCACCGTGATGCCCATCTCGTTCTTCAGCGCCTTCACCGTGTCGAGCGAGATCGAGCCGAACGAGAAGCGGCGGTGTGCGGAGATGGGACCGTTGAAGCGCGTGCGCGGCACGGGCGCCGTCTGCATCTCGAGCACGCGGCTGTCGGTCGGCGTGGAACCGACGACAGAACGCACCCGCGAAGCCACCCGGCCGAAGGTGCGCATTCCGGGCACGCGCCCCACGCCGGGAACGTCCACGAGGTTGGCCACTGTGGACGGCGCCGCACGCAGCGCGCGCAGCGGCTGCCTGGGCAGGCCGGCAACCCCGCGGACGAGCATCTCGACGTCGGTCGGCACGCGCTCGCCGCCGTGGCCGGGCTCGGGCGGCGGGATCTCGCGTCCCTCCGGCTCGAGGTCGAGCAGCACGCTGAGGATCTCGGCGCCCGAAACGCCGTCCACCACCGAGTGATGAACCTTGGTCAGCATCGCCACGCGATCGCCCTCGAGCCCGTGAATCAGGTAGAGCTCCCAGAGCGGGCGCGAGCGGTCGAGCGGCCGCGCGAAGATGCGCGACACGACCTCCCCGAGCGCCCGGTCGTCTCCGGGCGGCGGGATGGCGGCCTCGCGAATATGGAAGTCGATATCGAAGTTCGGATCCTCGACCCAGTACGGGTGGTCGAGCCCGAACGGCACCTGCACGAGCCGCCAGCGGAAGGGCGGCAGCAGGTGCAGACGCTCGGAGACGAGCCGGCAGACGTCGGCCAGCTCGAGCTTCCCGCTGGGCGACGTGCTCGGGTCGTACACGGCCAGGCCGCCGACGTGGCCGTACGTGCGCGGCGTCTCCACCGCGAGGAACTGGGCGTCGAGACTCGTTAGTTGCCGCATCCCCTTCACCGTTCCCGAATCTTCCGCGAACGAACGTGGCTCAGCCGAGGAGTTCCGGCTGATGCGCCTGTAGATGCCTTTCGATGGTGTCGCGGATCCATTTGCGCTCGTCGCTCGTCGCCATCCGGTAGCGGCCCAGAAGCTCCTTCTGGGTTTCCAGCGGCAGGCCCGTGATCGTCCAGCTCACGGCAAGGCGCTCGAACAGCAGCTCGCCGCGTCGCTGCCAGCGGTCCTCGGCTGAGGCGCCGGGAGTCGAGTCGAGCTGACGTACCTTCTCAACCGTTTTCGCAGACAGCTCGTCGCGCAGCGTGAGGACGTTGCCCTCGGCATCGGTGTAGTCGGTCGTCGAGACCGCTGCCTGCGGCGTCGTGTCGCGATTGCGGCGGCGCCCTCGTTTGCCCATGCGCCGCAGGCTAGTGAAGGAACGTGTTGAGCCAGGGATCCGCGTAGGACAGCGCCCACACGCCCACACCCGCACCGCCCAAGAGCGACACCGAAAGCAGCATCCAGCGCAGGCTTCGCCCCGGCACGTCGGCCTCGCGGCCGAGGTCGGGGCGAACCGCGCGCGGCAGCTCGAGCAGGTGTCCCAGCACGTGCACGCTCATGAAGACCACCCACACGATGAACGAGATCTTGTGGATCGGCAGCAGCGTGGACTTCGACGACGGGCCCGCGAGCAGCAGCGCGATCCCGCTCGCGAACATGATCACCGTGGTGAGCACGATGATCGGAGCGATGCCGCGCAGCAGCGGATGCGGCGGCCCCTTCGACACGTACGGCGGGTTGTCCGTGTAGTAGCGGACGAAGCGGTAGCCGGTCGACCCGAGCTTCACGAGCACCGGCGGAATGAGCAGCGCGCCGACGAAGATGTGCACGGACAGGAGCTGGCGCAGCGCGAGCAGCGTGACTCCTTCCAGCGCCAGCAGGACGAGGAGTGCGACCGCCGTGCTGGCCGTCAGGCGCTCATTACCCGCCGTCGCATCGGCGGCCGCCACGGCGGTCCTCTGCGTCCCCACTGTCACGTCAAGATGATCGGCAGCCCTCCTAAGACCAGACTGAGAAGTTGGAGCGTTACACAGGCCTGAACACGATCACGGGGATGCGGCGGGCGCCGGCACGCTCCTGATAGACGTCGTAGCCGGCATAGAGGTCGTTCACCTGCTCCCAGAGCCGCGCGCGCTCCTCTCCCTCAACTTCGTGGCCCACGTAGCGGCCGCTGCGGCCACGCGGGGCGAGGATGTCCACCGTAGGGTTGGCCTTGACGTTGTGGTACCAGGCGGGGTGATGAGGGCTGCCCGCCTTCGAGGCGACCACCACCAGGTTGTCGCCGTCCACGTCGTAGAGCAGCGGCGTCTCGCGCGGGACGCCGCTTTTGGCCCCCTTCACGGTGAGCAAGAGCACCGGCTGGCCAACCGCGATGCTGAAGCGGCCGCGCGTGAGCCTGAGCAGCGGCGGATCGATCCGGTGGGCCACCTCAACGAAGAACCAGCCGCCGGCGGGCGAGGCGGCAAAGCGCTCGAGCAGGCGCTCCCACCACCTGAGCTGTCTTGTACGCGCGCGAGCCACGGGCCGTGGAGCCCACTCTAAAGCTAAGTCTCCGGGCTTCCCAACCGATCACCCAGGGCATGGAAGCGCCACGCGCGCCCGGCAGCCTGCCCGGCGACGTCCCCGATCTCGATCCCCGTCGCGCGCGCGGGAGGATCGCGGCTGCCCTTCCGGCCAACCCCGCCTACCGTTTCGCCGCGCTCGTGATCGCGCTCGGAGTGGCGATGCTCGCGCTCCTGATCGAGCGGGGAACCTTCGCTCCAGTCGCTGCGTCGCCCTGGCACGCGCTGCTTTTCATGAGCCTCGGGGTGGCCGCCGAATCGATCTCGCTCAAGTCCCCGCGCCAGCATGACGACACGCGCGTGAGCCCCGGCAGCCTGGTCGCACTGATCGCCCTGCTCATGTACGGCACCGGCGTCTGCGCGATCACGTTTGCGGGCGGCGTGTTCGCGTGGGGTGTCGTATCGCGCCAGCCGCCTGTGAAGGTCGGCTTCAACACCTCGCAGTACCTGCTTGCCGCGGTCGGCGCCGGGGCGGTGCTCAGCGCACTGTCGGGAGTGCCGCATCCCGGGGTGCCGATCCATCCCGGCGATCTGCCCGCCATCGCCGCTGCGGCGATCGTCTTCCTGGTCGTGAACGACGTGAGCGCCATGATCGTCTCCGGCCTCGCCATGGGAGTGCCGGCGTGGGTGCAGCTCAGGCGCAACCTCGCGCTGATCCTCCTGATCGACGGGATCCTCGTGGGGTTCGCGCCGGTGGCGGTGGTGGCCGTGCATTTCAGCGTCGCCACGGTGCCGCTTCTGGCGCTGCCATTCGCGGCGGTCTACTACAGCGCCCGGCAGGCGGACCTGCGCGGCCACGAGTCGACGCACGACACGCTCACCGGCCTGGCAAACCGCACCCTGTTTCGCGCGCGCGTGGAGCAGGCGATCGAGCGGGCACGCCACAGCGGTGACCGGGTGGGCGTGCTCGCCCTCGATCTCGACAACTTCAAGGACTTCAACGACACGCTCGGGCACGCCGAGGCCGACCTGGTGCTCGCCGGCGTGGCGGAGCGGCTGCGCTCCGTCGCCTGCCCGCACGACGTGGTGGCGCGCCTCGGCAGTGACGACTTCGGGGTCCTGATCGCGGACGCCGAGGGCGTAGCCCGCCTGAACGAGCTGGCTCTCTGCGTGCGGGCGCTGCTCGACGAGCCGTTCGTCATCGCCGGCCTGCGCCTCGGAGTCTCGGCGAGCGTCGGCATCTCCTGCACGCCCGACCACGGCAGCGACGCCGACGCCCTCATTCGACACGCCGACGTGGCGATGCAGCGCGCGAAGGTGCGCCGCACCGGAATCGACGTCTACGACGCCGCCACCGACCCCTACAGCCCGGAGCGGCTCGTGCTCGCCGCGGAGCTGCGCGAGGGGATAACGCGCGGCGAGCTCGTGCTCCACTATCAGCCAAAGCTCGCGGTGACGAGCGGCGAAGTGGTTGGGGTCGAGGCGCTCGTGCGCTGGCGCCATCCGCAGCGCGGCCTCGTGCCGCCGGGCGAGTTCATCGAGCTGGCCGAGCGGACCGACGTGATCGGCGCACTCACCATGAACGTGCTGCGCATGGCGCTCGGCCAGGTGGCGTCGTGGCGCAAGGTCGGGATCTCGCTGCCGGTGGCGGTGAACCTGCCGGCCCAGATGCTGCTCGACCGCGATCTGCCGTCGGACGTGGCCTCGCTGCTCGCGCGCTTCGGCCTGACGGCGGGCAGCCTGGTGCTCGAGATCACCGAGGGCTCGCTGATCCACGACCCGCATCGCTCGGCGCAGATCCTCGACGCGCTCGCGGGCATGGGCGTGCGCATCGCCATCGACGACTTCGGCACCGGCTATTCGTCGCTCGCGTGGCTCAAGCGCTTCCCCGTGGACGAGATCAAGGTCGACCGCTCCTTCGTCACAGACCTCACCGTCAACGAGAGCGACGCGGCGATCGTGCGCTCGACGATCGAGCTGGGCGGCTCCCTCGGAATGAGCGTCGTGGCCGAAGGAGTGGAGACGGCCGACGTCCTCGAGCGGCTGGCCGACTACGGCTGCGACATCGTGCAGGGGTATCTCGTCTCGCGCCCTGTGCCGGCGGCGCAGCTCGTCACTTGGCTTCGGGCGCGAGACGAGAGGTCAGAGGTCATAGGTCATAGGTCAGAGGCCTCGGCTCGGACCGAGCTCTAATTCGCCTACTCACGAATCCTCAGCAGGAGTAGAGTGCCAGCACTTGGCTCTCGCTTGAGGAGGAAGAGGGATGGCGGAAAACGTTCGGGTGAACGTCACGGTCAACGGCGAGTCGCGCTCGTCTGACGTGGAGCCTCGGCTCCTACTGGTCCATTACCTGCGCGACACGCTCGGGTTGACGGGCACGCACATTGGCTGCGACACGTCCAACTGCGGTGCGTGCACCGTGCTGATGGATGGTGAGTCCGTGAAGAGCTGCACGGTGCTGGCGGTGCAGGCGGACGGCGCCGACGTGCAGACGATCGAGGGCATGGCGCCCGCCGGCAACGGCGCGCTGCACCCGATCCAGGAGGCGTTCTGGGAGCACCACGGCCTCCAGTGCGGGTACTGCACGCCGGGCATGATCATGGCGGCGGCCGACCTTCTCAAGCGCAACCCGAACCCCACCGAGGAAGAGGTGCGGCACGGGCTCGAGGGCAACCTCTGCCGCTGCACCGGCTACCACAACATCGTCAAGGCGGTGATGGCCGCGGCGGAGTCGATGCG
>DATEPK010000134.1:0-5813 GCA_035273245.1 Thermoleophilaceae bacterium | reverse complement strand
AAGGTGTTCTTCTGCAACTCCGGCGCGGAGGCCAGCGAGTGCGCCATCAAGCTCGCGCGGCGGCATCGGCGCGGCGGCGAGATCGTGGTGCTCACGGACGGCTTCCACGGGCGGACCTACGGCGCGCTCTCGGCCACGCCGCAGGAGACCAAACAGGCGCCGTTTGCTCCGCTCGTGCCCGGCTTCAAGGTGGTGCATCGCGATGACGCCGCCGGCCTGTCGGGCGCGGTCGGCGACCAAACGGCCGCGGTCCTCATCGAGCCCATCCAGGGCGAGTCCGGCATCCACCCGATCCCCGACGACGTGCTGGTGGCCGCCCGCGAGGCGTGCGACCGGCACGGCGCGCTCCTCATCTTCGACGAGGTGCAGTGCGGCATGGGCCGCACAGGCACGCTTTGGGCCTACGAGCAGACGCCGGTGCGCCCCGACGTAATGACAGTGGCGAAGGGCCTCGGCGGCGGGCTGCCGATCGGCGCCTGCATCACGTCGCCCGAGTACGCGGACACCTTCCAGAAGGGCGACCACGGCTCGACCTTCGCCGGCGGGCCGGTTCCCTGCGCGGCGGCGCACGCCGTATTCGACGTGGTGAACGACGACGCGTTCCTGAGCGAGGTGCGGGAGAAGGGCGCGCGCCTCCAGGCCGGGCTGCACAGCCTGCCCGTGACGAACGTGCGCGGGCGCGGCCTGATGTGCGCGTTCGACACGGCTGGGGCGCCCGAGCTCTCCACGCGCCTTCTCACCGAGCAGCGGCTCGTGGTGAATGCCACCGGGCCGGCCACGATCCGCCTGGAGCCGCCGCTCACGGTCTCGCCGGAGGAGATCGACGACGCGCTCGGGCGCATCGGCGCTCTTCTCTAGCTGCGCAACCTCCGCGGCCGAGCACTGTTTTAGGATGCAGCCATGGCTCGTGGGGTTTCGGTAGCCACTCTTCTGTGCGTCCTGGCGCTTGCGGCAGCGCCGGCGGGCCTCGCCGCGCCCGCGCACGAGAGCGCAAACTGGACGGCGAAGCTCTACGCGCCCACGCATACGCCGAAGGCCCGCAAGGCATGGCGGATCAAGATCGTGGCGCACGCCGGGCGCAGGAGCCTGCGCGGCACGGTGCAGTACCACTTCCTCTACCAGGGCGAGGTGGTCTCCACCCAGGGCTGCCACCCCAACAGGCCGGACCCGTGCAGCTTCAAGGGCACCTACCGGGACCTGATCCGCTGGCCGGTTCGGGCGGTTGGCATCAAGCTGACATTCCAGGCGACGGTCAAGACGAAGCTGGGTACCAAGAACCTGAACTACTGGATCAAGGTACGCCGCTGAATCCTGGCGGCTGCAAACCGTCGCTCTCCTGCGTCCTCGTGTCTCGTCGTATTGACATACGACTTCGACCCTGCGTCCTTGGATAGCTCGGTTTTCGCTCGCCAGAATTCAGCGGCGAGCCGCTGAATCTGCCCTTAAGGGGCGATTAAGTCTTCAGCCGGACGGCTTGATGGCGATCTACTCTCAGGAGGGGGATCGCGCTGACCGAACGCATCGAATCGCTGTACCACTCCGCCGAGGGCGCTCTGCAGCTCATCGCGGAACGCGCGGTCAGCATCAATCCGTGGTGGCTTCTCGTCGGGATCGTCGTGTACGAGCTGTCGCAGGCCGTGCGCACGCGCGGCTGGTTCACGATCCTGCGTGCGGCGTATCCCGAGGCGAATGAGCTGCGCGCCCGGGACGTCACCGGCGCCTACCTCGCCGGCGCCGGCCTCAACTCCGTCGTGCCCGCTCGTGGCGGCGACTTCCTCAAGCTCTTCCTCGTCCACAGGCGAGTGCCGAAGGCCCGCTACTCCACGCTGCTCGCCACCTTTGCGCCCGAGACGCTGCCCGAGATCGTGCTCAGCGCCGGTTTCGTGATCTGGGCGCTCGCCCACGGCTTCCTGCCGGTGCCGGTGTCCACCACCGACCTGCCCGAGTTCGACGTGTCGTTCGTGATGACCCATGTGCTCGTGAGCCTGGCCGCCACGGTCGCCGCCGCAGCCGCGCTGTTCCTCCTCGTCCGCTTCGGGCGCCGCCGCGTCCGCGGTCTCGCCGCGCGGGTGAGGCAGGGCTGCCAGATCCTGCACTGTCCGCGCCGCTTCGTGGTGGGCGTGGGCGGGCCGCAGGCGCTCAGCCGCCTGGTGCGGCTCCTCGCGATGGTCTGTTTCATGAAGGCGGTCGGCCTCCCGGTCACGGTGAACACGGCGATCCTCGTGATGGCGGCGCAGAGCGCCGGCCGAATCGTGCCGTTCGCACCGGCGAGCGCGGGGCTGCGCGTGGCCATGCTCGCCTACGGCTTCCCCGCCGTCACCGACAAGCCGATCGACGTCGCGAGCATCACGAGCTTCTGGTTCACCGTCGGCGCGGTGCACCTCGTCGGCGGCCTGCTCATCTCCGTCTGCGTGCTGGCCGCAACCTTCGGCACGCTCTCGCCGCGCAAGGCGCTCGCGGGCATCAAGCACGCCCGCCTGCAGACAGCCGCCGCAGCCACGCGCTGACTGTTACCGTGCTCCGCCTCATGGCGGAAGTCGAACGGCGAGCCCTCACGAAGACAGCCTCCTACGAAGCCATCCCCGGCGAGGTGGGCCGGGTGCTGCTGCTCTACTCAGGTGGGCTGGATACGAGCGTGATGCTCAAGTGGATCCAGGACGAGTACGACGCCGAGGTGGTCGCGCTCACCGTCAATCTGGGCCAGCCCGGCGAGGACTTCGACGTGGTGCGCGGCAAGGCGCTCGACCTCGGCGCGCTCGAGTGCTTCGTGGTGGACGCGCGCGAGGAGTTCGCAAGCGACTACGTGCTTCCCGCGATCAAGGCGAACGCGCTCTACGGCGGCGGCTATCCGCTCTTCACCGCGCTCGGCCGGCCCCTGATCGCCAAGATCGCGGTGGAGAAGGCGCGCGAGGCTGGCTGCGACACGGTGGCCCATGGGTGCACCGGCAAGGGCAACGACCAGGTGCGAATCGAGTCGACGGTGGTCGCGCTCGACCCCGGCCTGAAGATCATCGCTCCCGTCCGCGGCTGGCAGATGGGCCGCGAGGAGGAGATCGAGTACGCGCGCGAGCACGGCATTCCGGTGAAGGGCGGCAGCGAGACCGTGCCCTATTCGATCGACGACAACATCTGGGGCCGCTCATCCGAGGGCGGGCCGATCGAGGACATCGAGGAGCCGCCGCACGACGACGTGTTCAACCTCGTCACCAAGCCGCAGGACGCGCCAGACGAGCCGGAGGACGTGGAGGTGGAGTTCGAGCAGGGCCGCCCGGTCGCGCTGAACGGCGAGCGGCTCGGCCTCGTGGAGCTGCTCGAACGGGCCGGCGAGCTCGGCGCGAAGCACGGCGTGGGGATCGTGGACCACATCGAGGACCGGATCGTCGGCCTCAAGGTGCGTGACCTCTACGAGGTGCCGGCGGCCGCGATCATCCTCACCGCGCACAAGGAGCTCGAGAAGCTCGTGGGCACGATCCATCAGAACAACTTCAAGCCCACGCTCGACAACCAGTGGGCGTTCCTCGTGTACGCCGGCCTCTGGTACGAGCCGCTGCTCAGCGATCTCAACGCCTACATGGACGCGGTGAACCAGCAGGTGACCGGCAAGATCACGATCCGCCTCTACAAGGGCCGCGCCACGCCCGTGAGGCGCTCCTCGCCAAACGCGCTCTACGACCCAGAGCTGGCTGGCTTCGGCGAGTCCGGAGGCCTGTTCTCCCAGCAGGCGAGCCCCGGGTTCATCGAGCTTTGGAGCCTCCAGTCGCGAATGGCGTACGCGATCCGCAACCGGGTAAAGGAGGACCAGTGACAAGGAACGGATACACAGTGCTCGGCTGGCTGGTCTGGCAGCTCGGTTCGCGGGTGGCGAAGTACAAGCTGTCGCAGAAGAAGACCAAGCTCGGCGCGGCCGGAGTGATCGGGCTCGTGCTCATCGGCGGCGTCGTGGCCGCCAAGGCCGGCTCCGGCGACGACTGAGGTAGCGCGCACCGAGCGGCTGGTGCTACGCACCTTCCGGGAGGACGACCTCCCGGCCGTGCACGCGATCTACTCTGACTCGGTCGTCTGGCGCTACATGGGCATCGGCCCGGCGACGTCGATCAACGAGACGCGCGAGCGGCACGAGCGCATGCTCGGTTACCAGCGCGATAACGGCTTCACCTTCTGGGCCGTCACGCTCGCCGACACGGGCGAGCTGCTCGGCGACTGCGGGCTGATCCCGCTCGAGGGAGTGGGGCCGGAGGTGGAGCTCGGCTACCGCTTCGCCAGCGCCCACTGGGGCAAGGGCTACGCCACCGAGGCGGCAACCGCCTGCCGCGACCTCGGCTTCGACCGCTACGGGCTCGAGCGCATCTACGTGGACGTTCACCCGGAGAACGAGGCTTCACAGAACGTCGCGCGCAAGCTCGGCGCGCGGCTGCTCGGGCCGGCGAAGCACCGCGGCTTCGACGTCGTGCGCTTCGTGATCGACCGGCCGGCGGCCTAGTACTTCCCGCTGAGCCGGTTCCAGATCCGGCTGAGCCAGGTCTCGGCCTTGTAGGCACCGGTGGGCTGGGACACGTCGTCAACGCCCACCTCCATCGCCGCGGGCGCGGCCTTCGGCTCGGGCAGGTTCGCGGCCGCGGCGGCTCCGTCGATCTTCAGGTCGACGCCGCGCTCGTGCATGGAGCCGATCAGCTCCCAGTCGGCGAAGCGGTCGCCTTGACCGGTGTCGACGATCAGGCCCTCGAAGATGTCGTCCTCCGGGACGGCCAGCACTTCCTTCACCTTCCCCACCAGCGCGCCGTCTGAGGCGAACACGGCCGTGCCCGGCTGGAGCGCCTCCCAGGAGGTGGGCGAACCCTCGTCCATGCCTGAACCCTACCCCGATCCGGCGGAGGTTCGCGTTCGCCCTCGGGGGGAGCGGGTACCACCAATTCATGGAGTCTTCACACCCTCAGACGGCGCGCGATCCCGCGGCGGACCAGCCCGCAGCCACCACATCCGAACCAATGGCGACGTCCGCGGCGCAGCCCACACGGGCGCGGCGCGGCCCAACCCGCACGAGCGGCGCCTGGACCGGAGCGATCGCCGGCACGGTAGTGGCTCTTCTGCTCCTGATCTTCATCCTGGAGAACACGCAGAGCGTGAAGGTGAGCTTCCTCGGTGCGCACGGTCACATCAGCCTCGGCGTGGCGCTGCTGCTCAGCGCCGTGGCCGGCGCGCTGATCGTCGGGCTGATCGGCGCGGCACGGATGGCTCAGCTGCGGCTGCGGGCACGCCGGGCCGAGCGCGCGGCCCCCTGAGTTCGCCGGTCATAATGCGCCGGTGGCCTACGACGAGGAGCTGGCAAACCGCATACGGGAGCTCGTCGCGAACGAGGACGCGGTGACCGAGCAGAAGATGTTCGGCGGCCTCGCCTTCCTCATCAACGGGAACATGTCCGTGAGCGCGAGCGGGCAGGGCGGACTCCTTCTGCGCGTCGATCCGGCCGAGACGGACAAGCTGGTGGAGAAGCCGCACGCGGAGCCGTTCGTCATGCGCGGCCGTGCGATGCAGGGCTGGCTGCGCGTGGCGCCCGAGGGCCTCAAGACGAAGCGGCAGCTCGAGCCGTGGGTCGCGCGCGGCGTCGCGTACGCGCGCTCGCTGCCGGCCAAGGGTTAGCGCTCTTACGGGAGTCAGGCCGCACCCGGCGGCCGGTCTAGCCGAGCAGTCTGCGGCCGCGGCGTTCCTCGCGCTCGAGCGAATCGCCGATCAGGTAAAGCGTCGGCGGCCACAGGCCCACGAACAGAGCGCGGCGCTCCGCGTTGCCTCGCTCCTCCTGGTCCACCGTTTTGGCC
>DATEPK010000133.1:0-6276 GCA_035273245.1 Thermoleophilaceae bacterium | reverse complement strand
CGAGCCGCCGGAGGAGTGCCGCTCGGAGCTCCACTTCTTCCACGAGCTGGGGAAGAAGATCCGGGCGAAGCTCGCGGACTCTGACGACGAGCGCGACCGGCCGATCCTCGACCTCACCTGGGACTACCCGACCGTCGGCATCCATCAGGAGCCTGACGCGGAGTCGGTGCTCCAGGAGATCAACGGGCGCAACCTCGAGACCGGCGAGTTCATCCCGCAGTACGAGGCGCTGAAGGACGACGGCTCCACCTCATGCGGCTCGTGGCTCCACACCGGCATCTACAAGGACGGCGTGAACCAGACCGCCCGCAAGAAGCCGCACACAGAGCAGAACTGGGTGGCGCCCGAATGGGCCTGGTCCTGGCCGAAGAACGTCCGCATCATGTACAACCGCGCGTCAGCGGCCCCGGACGGGAAGCCCTGGTCCGAGCGCAAGAAGTACGTGTGGTGGGACGAGGAGCAGGGCAAGTGGACGGGCTACGACTCGCCCGACTTCACGCCCGACAAGGAGCCCGACTACAAGCCGCCCCGCAACGCGAGCGGCACCGAGGCGCTGACCGGGCGCGAGCCGTTCATCGTGCACCCGGACGGCCTTGGCTGGCTCTACTCGCCGGCCGGTCTCGTGGATGGCCCCCTGCCCGTGCACTACGAGCCGCAGGAGTCCCCGTTCGAGAACCCGCTCTACGGGCAGCAGCAGAACCCCGCGCGACAGCGCTACGACCGCGAGGAGAACATCTACAACCCGTTCCTGAGCGAGGTCTTCCCGTACGTGCTGACGAGCTACCGCCTCACGGAGCACCACACCGCGGGTGGCATGTCCCGCACCGTCCGCTACCTCTCGGAGCTCCAGCCGGAGCTGTTCTGCGAGATAAGCCCGGAGCTGGCGGAGGAGCGCGGGCTGAAGCACGGCGAGTGGGCCACGGTGGTGACCGCGCGGAGCGCGATCGAGGCGCGCGTGATGGTGACCGACCGGATCAAGCCGATCGAGGTGCAGGGACGGACCCTCCACCAGGTGGGCCTGCCGTACCACTGGGGCAAGCGCGGCGTGGTTACGGGCGACGCCGTGAATGACCTCTTCTCGCTCGCGCTCGACCCGAACGTGCACATCCAGGAGGTGAAGGCCGCCACCTGTGACATCCAGCCGGGCCGCAGGCCGCGAGGGAAGGCGCTGCTCGACTACGTGCAGGCCTACCGAGACAGGGCGGGCGCCCATGCCTAACCCCAAGCTCCTCGAGCTCGACACGCACTCCTGGCCCGGCTCCTACGGCGACTCCGCCGAGCCGCGGATGGGCTTCTTCACGGACACCTCGATCTGCATCGGCTGCAAGGCGTGCGAGGTGGCGTGCAAGGAGTGGAACCAGGTGCCCGACTCGCTGCAGGGCTTCACCGGGAAGTCGTACGACAACACGACGGCGCTCGGCGCGAACGACTGGCGCCACGTGGCGTTCATCGAGCAGCGCACGGCGCTCGGCGCGGAGGCGGCGGCGGAGGACCTGGTGCAGGCGGCGGAGCGTGCAAACGCCGCCGACGGCTGGGGGCTGCAGACCTATCAGGAGGGCGAGGGCGTGCGCTGGCTGATGGCCTCGGACGTCTGCAAGCACTGCACGTCCGCGGCCTGCCTCGACGTGTGCCCCACAGGCGCGCTCTTCCGCACCGAGTTCGGCACCGTGGTGGTGCAGGAGGACGTGTGCAACGGCTGCGGCTACTGCGTGCCGGCCTGTCCCTTCGGCGTGATCGACAAGCGCGAGGACGACGGCCGCGTGTGGAAGTGCACCCTCTGCTACGACCGCCTGCGCGAGGACAAGGAGCCCGCCTGCGCGCAGGCGTGTCCCACCAACTCGATCCAGTTCGGCGAGCTCGGCGAGCTGCGGGAGCGCGCGGAGAAGCGGCTCGAGCAGATGGGGGCCGCCGGCCAGACCGAGGCGCGGCTCTATGGCGCGGATTCCGAGGACGGCGTGGACGGCTTCGGCGCGTTCTTCCTGCTGCTCGACGAGCCGGAGGTGTACGGCCTCCCGCCGGACCCGGTGGTGACCACGCGGCACGTGGGCCAGGTTTGGGCCGGCGTGTTCGCGGGTGCGGCGGCGCTCGGAGCCGGCATCGCGGCCGCCTTCATCGGGGGGCGCAAGTGACCCGCGAGGCGGTTCGCGCGGAACGGATCCGCGAGCGCTCGATGGTTCCCCGAGCCGAGCCGCAGTCGTACTACGGCCAGCCGGTGCTCAAGGAGCCGGTGTGGACTCCGGAGGTCCCCATCTACTTCTACACGGGCGGGCTTGGGGGCACCTCTGCCACGCTCGCGCTCCTGGCCGAGCTGCGCGGCAACCGCAAGCTGGCACGCCGCGCCTGGCTCATCGCGCTCGGCGGGGTGAGCGCGAGCCCGGCACTTCTCATCTCGGACCTGGGCAAACCCTCGCGCTTCCTCAACATGCTGCGGATGTTCAAGGTCACCTCGCCGATGAGCGTGGGCTCGTGGATTCTCGCCGGGAGCGGCACCTTCACGGGGATCGCCGTTGCGAGCGAGCTCACCGGCCTCTATCCGGCGCTCGGCCGGGCGGCGAAGGTGAACGCCGCGCTCCTTGGGCTGCCGCTTTCCACGTACACGGCGGGCCTCGTGGCGAACACGTCCGTGCCGGTCTGGCACGGCGCCCGCTTCATCCTGCCGTTCGTGTTCGCGGGCAGCTCCGCCGCCAGTGCTGGAGCGGCGGCCGCCGCGCTCACGCCGCTGCGCGACGCGGGACCGGCGCGCAGGCTCGCGGTGGGCGGAGCGGTGACGTCCGTGGCGGCTGCGTTCACGATGGAGAAGACGCTCGGCGAGCTGGGCGAGCCGTACAGCAAGGGCGTGTCCGGCAAGCTCACGCGGTTGGCCGGCGGCCTGAGCCTCGCGGGCGCTGCGCTGATGGCGGCGCGCGGCGGGCGATCGAGGGGCGCCGCGATTGCCGCCAGCGCCGTGCTCACCGCCGGCGTGATCGCCGAACGCTGGGCCGTGTTCCGGGCGGGCTTCCAGTCGGCGAACGATCCGAAGTTCACCGTAGGGCCGCAGCGCGCGCGGATAGAGCGCGGCGAGACGCGCGGAGCGGTGCGCCGCGCGCAAGCTGGCGCCTGAGCACACGCTTCCGGCCGGTTTACCTCCACAAGCCGGGCCTTTTTCGCGTTATAGCGGGTAATACGAGGCTTAGGAGGCCGAGCTTTGGCTCGAACGGCGGGGGCCATAAGCAGCGAAGGCGCTGTCCCGAACACGGTCGCGCTCGTTGAGCGCGCGAATCGTGCGTTCGCGACGGACAACGTCAAGCTACTGCGCAGCCTCTGCCATGAATCGCTCGAGCTCCGGCCGGTGGACGCTCTCGGCTTCGTGAGCGAGACACTCCACGGCTTCGAGGCTGCGCGGGAGTGGGTGCTCCGGCGTCGCGCCCTCGGCTACGAGGTGTCGATCTGGGTGCGCACGCTCGAGGCGGTGGGTGACGACGCCGTGCTCGGCGTGGGCGTGGTGTCCGAGCACGGCCACATGGACCACGGCTACGCGGCCACGGTGGCCTGGGTCTGGCACGTGCGCGACGGGCGCATCGCCTGCGTCTACGGCTACCCGAGCGAGGCGGCCGCGCGCAGGGATCTCAACGGCCGGGGCTAGCGGCCCGTCCGCCGACCACTCGCACGTGGCTGCGGCCGGTGGCCGTGGTCCCTGCTGGTGGAATCAGCTCCAGCTCCTCGGCGAGAACGAAGAACGGCCTGGCGTATGGCGAGGCGGAGGTGCGCTCGCGCAGCGACTCCCAGTCGATCTGCTCACGCAGGGCGCGCGCGATCTGGATGAGCGAGGTGTACGAGAGCGAGTGCTCGTCCAGCGCGAGCAGCTTCGTGGTCAGCATGTCCTCGAGGGACATCACCGGCATGCGGATCGCGAGCACGTCGATCTCCTCCGCGCGGCGGAGCACGTCGTCCGTCATGGGGAGGCCCTTCGGCTTGAAGATCACGTCGAGCATCACGTCGCCGTCCCAGGCCTTGTAGAGCCAGCCCTCCGGCGGGCGCTCGCCTCTCATGCCGGCAGCCTCCAGGCACTCGAGCGCCGCGTCCGCGTCGTCCGGCTTCACCATGATGTCGAGGTCATGCCGCGGCTCCGGCCCTCCGCGGGCCCAGCTCGCCAGGCTGCCGCCCACCACGAAGGGGACTCCCGCGTCGCGCAGGGCGGCGGTGGCCTTCTTCAGCGTCTCGCCCATGGCCTCGAAAGGCTGGTCGTGGCCCATGTGCGGTGCATACCCTGTGCCGCGCTTTTCGACTCTGCCGTGCTCGGGTAGGGGACCTCACAATGGAGGTGAGAACCAACGGCGCTCCGGCCGAGGAGCCTGAGAAGGCAACCGTCCGGATTGCTGCGGCTGGGGACATCCACGTGAGCGATGCCAATGCGGAGGCGACCGCGAGTGCGTTCCGGGAGGTTGACGGCACGGTCGACCTGATCCTGCTCGCGGGCGACCTGACGACGCTCGGGGAGCGCTCACAGGCGGAGGTTCTCGCCCGGATCTGCGAGCCGGTGGAGACGCCGATCTTCGCGGTGCTCGGCAACCACGACTGGCACGCCGGCTGCCGCGACGCGCTGGTGGACATCGTGGAGGACGCGGGCGTGCGCGTGCTCGATCCGGGATGTGCCACCCGTTACGTCAACGGCGTCGAGCTTGGGATCGTCGGCGCGAAGGGCTTCGTGGGTGGCTTCCCCGGGTCGCACCTGCCGGACTTCGGCGAGCCCTCGCTCCGCGAGGTGTATGCGGAGACCGGGGAGGAGGTGGAGGCCCTCGACGAGGGTTTGCGCGCGGTGGCCGCCTGCCCGTTCCGGATCGTCCTGCTCCACTACGCGCCGACGATCGACACGCTCCGCGGCGAGCCCGAGGCGATCTGGTCGTTCCTCGGCTCGGACCGGCTGGCCGCCCCGATCATCGAGCATCAGCCCGATCTCGTGCTTCACGGGCATGCGCATGCGGGATCGTTCGAGGGCGACCTGGCGGGGGTGCCAGTGTTCAACGTGTCCGTGCCGGTGATCGGCCGCGACTTCTGGGTGTTCGAGCTGAGCGGTGCCGCGCGGCACCCTGCCGAGATTCACTGACGTCACAAGCCTGACGCACGCGTTTCACGTCCCACACCACCGGGCAGCCGGGCGGTATGACGTCCGGTACACGCCTGCTCATCGCCTTCACGCTCGCGGCCGCCATCGTGGTGGGCGCGGTGATCTCGCTGGCCACCGGCAGCTGGTGGTTCCTGGCGCTCGCAGTCGCGGTGCACGGCTTCGCCACGTTCGTGGTCATGGCCGCCATCGGCAACCGCCTGCGTGAGCAGGACAAGCCGGATCCGGTGACCGAAGCGCGCTTGCTCGAGGAGCCGTCCGAGAAAAGGCACTTGGCCACGTAGCCCATACACTCCCGCGCCGTGCCGAGCGGGTTGATCTTCTTCACGGGCTTTCCCGGCTTCATCGGGCGGCGGCTCGTCCGCGAGCTCTTGGCCCATGACCCAGATGCGCGCATCGCCGCGCTGGTCGAGCCGCGCTTCGCAACGGACGCACGTGACGCCGCGGCCGAGATATCGGCGGACCGCATCGAGATTCTGGAGGGCGACATCGCCGACCGGCGCCTCGGCTTGAGCGCCGACCAGTACGAGCGTCTCACCGCCGAGACGACGATTGCCTACCACCTCGCCGCGATCTACAACCTGGCGGTGCCGCTCGAGGTCGCCCAGCGCGTGAACGTGGACGGCACCGGAAACGTGCTCGAGCTGTGCGCGCGCTGCGAGCGCCTCGTACGGCTCAACTACGTGAGCACAGCGTACGTGGCGGGCGACCGCCGGGGCGTGGTGTACGAACACGAGCTGGTGCTCGGCCAGGGCTTCAAAAACCACTACGAGTCCACGAAGTTCCAGGCCGAGCTGTGGGTGCGGGAGGTGATGCACAAGGTGCCCACCACCATCTACCGGCCGGCGATCGTGGTGGGCGACTCGAAGACGGGGGAGACGCAGAAGTTCGACGGGCCGTACTACATGCTGCGGACCATCGCCCGCTCGGTGCACCAGGGGATTCCGATCCCGCAGTTCGGCCGCGCGGCGGCGCCGTTCAACTGTGTGCCGCTCGACTTCATCGTCGACGCGATGGTGGCCGCCGCCGACGATCCGGAGGCGCTCGACAAGACATTGCATCTCGTGGACCCCGAGCCGGTGACGGCGGCCGAGGTGGCGGGCATCTTCAGCCGCGAGTACGCCAATCGTGACCCGCACCTGCGGCTGCCGCCGGCGCTGGTCGAGAACGCGCTG
>DATEPK010000132.1:0-2676 GCA_035273245.1 Thermoleophilaceae bacterium | reverse complement strand
CGAGCCGAGCTCCTGGACCATGAGCATCAGCGCGGTGGAGGCGCACGCCTTCGCCAGCTCCTCCACGGCGATGTTGAGCGTGAGCGTGCCGGTGCCCGTCCCGCCGTGCTCGGTATCGAACGGCAGGCCGAGGATGTCCTGGTCGGCGAGCAGCTTGCGCAGGTCGTGCGGGTACTCGGCCTTCTCGTCGATCTCGGCCGCACGCGGCGCCACCCGCTCACGGGCGATCTGGCGTACCACCTCGCGGAACGAGAGCTGCTCGTCGTTCAGCGCGTAGGTGTCGGTGGTGGCTTCGGCGGCGATGTCATGGATTATGGCGACGTGATCCTCGTCGCCCCTGACAGCTTCAAGGGAACGCTGGCCGCGGCGGATGTGGCGCGCGCGATCGCGGACGGTGTGCGGGAGGCTGGGGACGAGGCGCTCGAGCTGCCGATCGGAGACGGCGGCGAGGGCACGATGGACGCGCTCGTGGCGACCCTCGGCGGCGAGCTGCGCAGTGCCCGCGTAAGCGATCCGCTGGGAAGGCCTGTAGAGGCACGCTTCGCGCTGCTGCCGGACGGCCGCGCGGTGGTGGAGACGGCGGAGGCGAGCGGGTTCGCGCTGCTGGCTGAGGACGAGCGCGACCCGTGGGCGGCGTCCACGCGCGGCACCGGCGAGCTGATCGTGGAGGCTCTGAAGGCGGGCGCCGGCGAGATTCTCGTGACCGTGGGCGGCAGCGCCACCATGGACGGCGGCGCCGGCGCGATCGCGGCGATAGACGAAGCTGGCGTGCGGCCGAAGTTGGAGGTGCTGTGCGACGTTCGTCTCCCGTTCGAGCGGGCACCCAGCGTGTTCGGTCCGCAAAAGGGTGCGGACGCGCGGATGGTCAAGCGGCTCGAGCGCCGGCTCGACAAGCTTGCCGCCGCCGCCCCGCGGGATCCGCGTGGTGTGCCGATGACTGCCGCCGCCGGCGCGCTTTCGGGCGGTCTATACGCCTACTGCGGGGCCAAGCTCGTGGCGGGTGCCGCGTACGTGCTCGACACGGTGGGCTTCGACGCTCACATGCGGGCTGCGCGCGCCGTGATCACCGGCGAGGGCAGGCTCGACGAGCAGACCCTGGAGGGCAAGGCGGTGGGCGAAGTGGCCACGCGCTGCCGGCAGGCGGGAGTGTGGTGCCACGCCGTGGTGGGGCAGAAAGCGCTCGACGATTTCGCGGTCAGACTCCTCGATTTCGCTTCTGTTCACGAAGCCGGGACGCTCGACGCGTTACACCGTGTTGGGTATTACGTGATCCGGGAAGGGGGAGTAACTTAGGCACGTTCGAAGGGAAGGGTCCCCGACTCTGAGGGAGGAACAAATGGCGACCCTGACCACACCCGGACTCGATAGCGCGGATGAGCACCAGCGTGCCATCCGGCGGCTCGAGGACGCGATGAACAGGCAGGCCCGGCTGACCGAGGACTACGAGCGGTCGATGGGAACGCAGCGTGAGATGGACGTCTATCTGCGGCTACGCGAGGCGCGCCGGCAGGTGTCGGCGTTCGACAAGTGGCTGCATTGGGTGGACGACGAGGACAACAGCAACGCTCCTCCGGCGGATGAGACCCCGCTCGAGGAGGTGCTGGGGCACTAACTAGGCCACAGGACCACAGGGCCACAGGCCACAGAAACGACCCGCAGCCTGTGGCCTCTGGCCTGTGGCCTCTGGCCTACGACTGCTCGATATTTTCGAGCAGATAGTCGTAGGCGGGCAGCGTGAGGAACTCCGGGAAGTCGTCTGCCAGAGCCACCTGCTCGAAGAGCATTCTTGACTCCTTCGGGCGGCCTTGCTTCTCGAACCATTCGTCGTCGCCGATCTCGCTCCGGATCCGCTCCAGCTCCTCGGTGGCGATCTGCTTGACGTGGTCCGCCGTGAACTTGCCGTTGCGCACCCACTGCCACACCTGTGAGCGGGCGATTTCCGCGGTCGCGGCGTCCTCCATCAGTCCGTAGATGCCGGCGGCGCCGTTGCCGCGCAGCCATGAGGAGATGTACTGGATGCCCACGTTCACGTCGTTGCGCAGGCCCTCCTCGGTGATGTCGCCGGGTGTGGCCGCGACGTTGAGCAGGTCGGCGGCGCTCACGTTCACCTCATCGCGCTTGCGGGTCACCTGGTTGGGCTCGTCGCCGAGCACGGCGTCGAACTCAGCGGTGGCGTTCTTCACCGAGTCCGGGTGCGCCACCCAGGTGCCGTCGAAGCCGTCGTTCGCCTCCCGCTTCTTGTCGTCGCGCAGCTTGGCCTGCGCCTTCTCGTTCGCCTCCTCGTCTGTGCGACTCGGAATGAATGCCGCCATGCCTCCCATCGCGTGCGCGCCGCGGCGGTGGCAGGTCTTCACGAGCAGCTCGGTGTACGCGCGCATGAACGGGACGGTCATCGTCACGCTGTTGCGATCGGGCAGCATGAACTCCTCGCGATCGCGGAAGCACTTGATCATCGAGAACATGTAGTCCCAGCGGCCGGCGTTGAGGCTCGCCCCATGCTCGCGCAGCTCGTAGAGGATCTCGTCCATCTCGAACGCGGCGGGAACGGTCTCGATGAGCACGGTCGCGCGCACGGTGCCGCGGGGGATGTCGAGCTGGTCCTGCGCCCAGTTGAACACGTCGTTCCACAGCCGCGCCTCCAGGTGCGACTCCATCTTCGGCAGGTAGAAGTACGGC
>DATEPK010000131.1:0-21958 GCA_035273245.1 Thermoleophilaceae bacterium | reverse complement strand
CATGATCCTCGGCTTCGACCCGCGCTACCAGTTCGTGCACGAGGACGACGTCGTGGCAGCGCTGGCGCACGCGCTGAGCGCGGATGTGCCGGGCATCTACAACGTCGCGGCCGACGGCGTGCTCGCCCTCAGCGAGGTGGCAAGCCTGCTCGGGAAGCAGTACGTGCCGGTGCTCCCGCCTTGGGGCACCGGCCTCGCGGCCGGCATTCTTCGGCGCCTCGGCCTCGGGATCAACGTGCCGCCCGAGATGCTGAGCCAGTTGCGCTTCGGCCGCGGGCTCGACAACCGAAAGTTCAAGGCCACCGGGTTCCACTACCGCTACACCACCCGCGAGACCGTGATCAAGCTGCGTGAGCACATGCGGCTCGACCCGATCCTCCGCGGGGTGCGCGAGCCCTATCAGTACGAGCGGGAGGTGGAGGACTTTCTGCGGTGGAGTCCGCATGTGAAGCACAGGGAGGTCGGAGGTCGGAGGTCGGAGGTCGGAGGGGCTGCTGCCGAGGCGCCGCCTGTTGAGCCGCCGCCTATTGAGGAGCCTCCTGTTGAGCCGCCGCCTGTTGAGCCCCCGCCGGTGGAGCCGCCGGAGCCGCCTCCGCCGCCTGGGCCGCCCGAGCCTCCGCCGCCGCCTGCCCTCGGCGGGCCGCCCGTTGAGCATTACGACGACCTCCCCGCGGAGGAGGTGATCTCGCTGCTCGGGTCGCTCGATGTGAGCGATCTGGAGGCGCTGCGCGAGTACGAGGCAAACGTGCAGCGGCGCGAGAACGTGACCACCGCGATCGACGCCGTGCTCGCGAGAAGGTCCACCGGCTCGCGACCCTGACGGGGGAGGCCGTCACCCGCAACGCAGGTTGCAAAAACGCCGATTGGTTGCGAGCTGCCTGTGCGTTCGGCCACAATCCCCTGTGTTCGCGGGCATGAGGCCCGGGTAGTTCGCAGCAGATGAGACAACGCTCCCTTCTCGTAGTGACCGCGGTGGTGGTCGGCATCCTCATTGCCGGCGCGGTCGCGGCGTGGGCGTATGACTCGTCGCGCAAGCACACGATCGCCAAGGGCGTGTCCGCCGGAGGGATCGACATCGGCGGCATGTCGGCCACGCAGGCGAAGAGAGTGCTGGACCAGAAGCTGTCCACACCACTCGAGCAGCCGCTCGTGGTGCGCTACGGGCACCGTCGGTTCACGCTCTCCGCAGAGCGCGCGCACCTCACCCTGAACGTCGACGCCATGGTGCAGGAGGCGCTCGCCAAGAGCCGCGGCGGCAACTTCCTCGGCCGGGCCGTGCGCGGGATCACCGGCGGCAGCGTGGACGCCAACGTTCCCTCGCAGGTGAGCTACTCGCATTCGGCGGTCCGCGCGCTCGTGCGGCGAGTGAAGTCGAAGGTGAACCGCGCGCCGCAGGACGCGAGCGTGCAGGCCACCGCCAGCGGCCTCGAGACCGTGCAATCGAAGCTCGGCGTCCGGGTCCGTGCGCACCAGCTCGCGACGGACGTGAGCGCCGCGCTTGTCCGCCCCGACGGCGCACGGGTGGTCAGGGCAGAGAGCATCATCACGAAGCCGAAGGTGACAACCAGCCAGCTCGCCTCGAAGTACCCGGCCTTCATCACGATCGACCGCGGAAGCTTCCAGCTGCGCCTCTTCAAGAACCTGAAGCTCGTACACACCTACCCGATCGCGGTGGGAATGCAGGGTCTCGAGACGCCCGCCGGGCTCTACCACATCCAGGACAAGCAGGTGAACCCCTCCTGGCACGTGCCGAACAGCGCCTGGGCCGGCAGTCTCGCGGGCAAGGTGATCCCGCCAGGGCCGCAGGATCCGATCAAGGCGCGCTGGATGGGCATCTTCAACGGCGCCGGGATCCACGGCACCGACGAGCTCGCGTCGATCGGCTCGGCGGCTTCTCACGGCTGTGTCCGCATGCGGATCCCTGACGTGGAGCAGCTGTACGACCAGGTGTCGGTCGGCACCCCCGTTTACATCGCGTAGGCGCCCAGTGAAAAGGGCGACGGCGCCCTACGTCGAACGTGGTATCCGGCATGGAAGAGACCACGCTCGATCCCCGCTGGGCGGGTGCGCTCGCACAGTTCGACGCGAGCCTGCGCGCCCACGGCATGGCCGAGAAGACACGCCGCGCATACGGCGTGGACCTCGGGCAGCTCGCTGAGTGGGCCACCGGCCGCGGTCTCGGCCCACTCGAGCTCAACGCGCGGGACCTGCGTCGCTACGCGGCGGTGCTGAGCGAGGGCGGCTGCTCGAAGACCACCGTGGCGCGCAAGCTCGCGGCGATCCGCAGCTTCTACCGCTCGCTGATGGAGCGCCGCGAGATCGAGGCGAACCCCGCCGACCTCGTGGCGAGCCCGAAGCGCGACTCCTACCTGCCGCGCGTGCTGAAGCCCGGCGAGGTGGCCGAGATGCTCCAGCGCATCCCTGCGAGCACGCCGCTCGAGCTGCGCGACCGCGCGATGTTCGAGCTGGCCTATGCCGCGGGGCTGCGCGCGGAGGAGATCGTGAACATCGACCTGACAGACCTCGACGCGGACGGCGAGGAGCTGCGCGTGAACGGCAAGGGCGGGAAGACCCGCGTCGTGCCCGCGGGCGAGCCTGCCTGGCGTGCGATCGACTCGTACCTGCAGCGCGGCCGGACGACGCTCGCGTCGGAGGGTGCGGCTATCGAGCCGGCTCTCTTCATCTCGAAGTCCGGCCGCCGGCTCTCCACGAGCGACGTCCGCAGGCGCCTGAGCGTGTGGACGCGGAAGGCGGCACTGGCCGGCGGCGTGACCCCGCATACCCTTCGCCACTCGTTTGCCACCCATCTCCTGGAGGGCGGAGCCGACCTTCGCGCCATCCAGGAGCTGCTCGGGCATGCCAGCATCTCGACTACGCAGACCTACACTCGGATAGAGTCGAAGCGCCTCAGGAAGGCGTACGCGACCGCTCATCCGCGGGCCTGAACGGGCAGGAGGCTTCACTGGAGACCAACGTCAAGGCGATCGAGCTCAAGGAACTCTGGCGCCGTTACAAGGACGACGCGGACCAGAGGTCCAGAGAGCGACTCGTTCTCGCCTACTCGCCGCTTGTGAAGTACGTGGCCGGCCGGATGGGGAGCGGGCTGCCCGCGCACGTCGAGGAATCCGACCTCATCTCGTACGGGCTGCTCGGCCTGATCTCCGCGATCGAGCGCTTCGATCCGAGTCGCGAGATCAAGTTCGAGACCTTCGCGATCACGCGCATCAAGGGCTCGATCATCGACGAGCTGCGCTCGCTCGACTGGGTGCCGCGCTCGGTGCGCGCGAAGGCCCGCGAGATCGAGCGCATGAACGCGAAGCTCGAACACGAGCTGCATAGGGCGCCCACCGACAAGGAGATGGCAGCCGCGCTCGAGATGACGGTGGAGGACTTCCAGGCATCGCTCACACGGATCTCGAACTCGTCGGTGATCGCGCTCGACGAGCTGTGGACGCTGTCTGATGCGAGCGGCGACCAGGTGTCGCTGCTCGACACGATCCAGGACCCGCAGGCCACCGACCCCGCGCAGGCGATGGACCAGACCGAGACGAAGGACCGCCTCGCAGACGCGATCGCGCGCCTGCCCGAGCGCGAGAAGCTCGTGATCGCCCTCTACTACTACGAGAACCTCACGCTGCGGGAGATCGGCGAGGTGCTGGGCGTGACCGAGTCGCGCGTGTCTCAGCTCCACACCAAAGCGGTGCTGCGGCTCAAGTCGCGGCTCCAGACGGACATCCTCGAGGGCGCGGGCTAGTCAAAAGTTCGTGGTGGCCACCACGATGCCTATGGGCCGTGGCGGCAGTAGAAGAACCGCATGCGCCCATACCTGGCATGCGTCCTGGCCACAGCGGCATTCGTGCTGCCGGCAACCAGCGCCCACGCGCTCACCTTCGCCGAGGCAGGCGGCTCGCCGTTTTCACTCGGAAGCCAGTACGAGCCCGCCATCGCGACGGGCGACTTCAACGAGGACGGGAGAATGGACCTCGCCGTCACGGAGAAGACGAGCGGCGCCGTGCGCATCCTGCTCGCAAACAGCACGGGCGGTTTCAGCGACGCGCCGGGCTCGCCGGTGGCGCTGGCGAACGCGTGGCAGATCGCCGCGGGCGACCTGAACAACGACCACCACGAGGACCTCGTGGTGCTGCCCTACAACAGCAGCACCGCCAAGGAGCTGCTCGGCCGCGGTGACGGGACGTTCAGCGTCGGGACGCTCACCACGGGGGACGGCGGTGCGACGCAAGTCGGCACAGGCGACTTCGACCACGACGGCAACCTGGATTACGCGTTCATCGATCCCGGGTCCTCGCAGATTCTGGTCTTGCGCGGGGACGGCAACGGCGGACTGCTGCCCTTCAATCCCGAGGACGGAACCGATTCGCCGCCGTTCTCCGGAGCTGAGCTGACGACGGGCAACGGCCCGACCGCGATGTCGGTCGCCGATCTCGACGGCGATGGATATGACGACATCGTGTTCGCCAACTGGCAGGACAACACCGTCCAGAGCTGGCTCTCCTACACGGCCGACAACAGCCCGGCGAACGGGTACGCGTTCGAGTTCGCGAGCCCTGACCTGTCCCCCTTCGCGGTCGGCCCGGACCCGCTATCCACCGTGGTGGCGGACTTCAATCGCGACGGCATCGCCGATGTGGCCGCCGCCAACGATGACAACACCACGTCGGTTCTGCTCGGCGACGGACATGGCGGCTATGAAGTGAGCACCGTGCCGATGCTCCGCGATGGCTTCGGCGAGGAGTCTCTCGCCACTGGTGACTTCAACGGCGACGGATTGCCCGACCTTGCCATCGGTTCGACATTCGACCAAATTGCGATCCAGCTCGGCGTGGGCGACGGAAAGTTCGTGCCCGGCGGCATCGTCTCCGAGCCCGATGTGGTTCGCCAGGTGGCGGTGGGGGATTGGAACAACGACGGCCGTCCCGATCTCGCAAGCGCAGACTGGAACGGATCACCCGTGTGGGTGGCGATGCAGCTGAACACGAGCTCGCCGGAGCTCTCGCTCGGCAGCACGAGCGAGAGCTTCCCGACGCAGGCGCTCAGCACTCTGAGCGGCCCGCAGGCGCTGGCCATCACCAACACGGGGCCGGTGCCGGAGCGACCGGGGTCGGTTCAGCTCGCCGGCGCCGATCCGCAGGACTTCATCGTGGACTCGAGCAACTGCGCCGGCGTCCTGCTCCAGGGGCAGAGCTGCACCCTGCGTGTGTTCTTCGCCCCTGGAGTGGGCGGCTCGCGGTCCGCCACGCTCAGCCTCACCAACAACCTCTGGCAGAAGGTCGCACTTTCCGGCACGGGCGGCTCACTGCCGCAGGGGCCGCAGGGAACCTCGGGAGGAACCGGCCCCGCTGGTCCGGCCGGCCCTGCGGGCCCCGCCGGAAAGGTCGAGCTGGTCACGTGCAAGACGGTGACGAAGCGGGTGAAGCACAAGAAGGTGAAGCGCCAGAAGTGCACGGGCAAGCTCGTGAGCGGCCCGGTGAAGTTCACCGCGGGCGCCGCCACGGCCACGCTCTCGCGCGCAGGAGAGGTCTACGCACGCGGCAGCGCGAGCAAGAACGGCAGGAAGCTCGAGCTCACCCCAAGCCGCCGGTTGCGTGCAGGCCGCTACACGCTCACCCTGAAGCGCCCGGGTCACCGCGCCGCCCGACACACGGTCGAGCTGGCAGCCGGCAGCTAAGGCTAGGAGCTCGCGGTACGCTGAGGCTCCAACGGAGAGAGGAGCCGGTACATGCCCCACGAAGCTGCAAAGAGGATCCGCAACGTGGCGTTGGTGGGCCACCGAGGCAGCGGCAAGACCTCGCTGAACGAGGCGCTCCTGTTCCAGGCGGGAGCGATCAATCGCCTTGGCTCGGTGGCGGACGGAACCACGGTGTCCGACTCGGCGCCGGACGAGAAGGCACGCGAGATGTCGATCGCCTCGAGCCTCGCTTCCTTCCACTGGCAGGACCGCAAGATCAACCTGATCGACACGCCCGGCGAGCCGAGCTTCATCGCCGACGCGCTCACGGCGCTGCGCGTCTGCGAGGGCGCGATCTTCGTGGTCAACGCGGTGATGGGCGTGGAGGTGGGGACGATGCGCCTGTGGGAGCGCGCCCAGGAGCGCGGCCTCGCGCGGCTCATCTTCGTGAACATGCTCGACCGCGAGCGCGCTGACTTCTTCCGCACGCTCGAGTCGCTGAAGTCTTCCTTCGGCCCCCACGCGGTGGCCACGGAGATCCCGATCGGGTCCGAGCACGAGGTGCGCGGTGTGATCGACCTCGTGGACATGAAGGCTTACGAGTACAGCGGGGACGTGGGCGAGAACTGCAAGGAGATCCCGATCCCGGACGAGCTCCGGGCGCAGGCCGAGGAATACCGCGAGAAGCTGCTCGACGAGGTGGCCGAGAACTCCGACGAGCTGATGGAGCGCTACCTCGAGGGCGAGGACATCTCACATGAGGAGACGGTGGCCGCGCTCAAGACCGGGGTGACCGCGGGCCGGCTCTTCCCCGTCACCTGCGGCGTTGCGACCCACAACCTGGCGGTGAACAGACTGCTCGACGCGATCGTGGACGATCTGCCGTCGCCCGGCAAGGTCGGCCCGGTGGAGGCGGGCGCGACCACGCTCGAGCCGCGTGACGACGTGGAGGCCGTGGCGTTCGTGTTCAAGACGCTCGCCGACCCGTACGCGGGGCGCATCAACCTGTTCCGCGTCTACCAGGGTGTGGTGAAGCACGACTCGCAGCTCGTGAACCTGCGCGCGGGCGCCAAGGAGCGCATCGGCCAGTTGCTCGAGCCGCAGGGCAAGGAGATGGGACACACCGACGAGTTCGGTCCCGGCGACATCGGCGCGGTGGCCAAGCTCAAGGAGACCCACGCCGGCGACGTTCTCGCCGAGAGCGAGATCGACGTGACCCTCGAGCTGCCCAAGTTCCCCTCGCCGGTGATGGCCTTCGCCATCGAGCCGAAGGCGAAGGGCGACGAGGAGAAGGTGGGCCAGGCGCTCCGCCGCCTCCAGGAGGAGGACCCGACGATCGACTTCCACCGCGACTCGCAGACCGGCGAGCAGATCGTGGCCGGGCTGTCTCAGATCCACGTGGAGGTGATCGTCGAGCGGATGAGGGAGCGCTACGGCGTGGAGGTCGCCCTCAAGCCGCCGCGCGTGCCCTACCACGAGACGATCAAGGGCCGGGCCAAGGCCCACGGCCGCTACAAGAAGCAGACCGGCGGCCGCGGCCAGTTCGGCGACTGCCACATCGAGATCGAGCCGCTGCCGGACGGTGAGGGCTTCGAGTTCGTGAACGCCATCAAGGGCGGCGTGATCCCGTCGAGCTTCATCCCTGCCGTGGAGAAGGGCATCGTCGAGTCGATGGAGGGCGGCGTGGTGGCCGGCTACCCGATGAAGGGCGTGAAGGTCACGCTCTTCGATGGCTCGTACCACTCGGTCGACTCGTCGGAGATGGCGTTCAAGGTGGCGGGATCGATGGCGTTCAAGGACGCCGCCGCGAACGCGAGCGCCGTGCTCCTCGAGCCGATCATGACGGTCACGCTCTCGGTGCCGGAGGACAGCGTGGGCGACGTGATCGGGGACCTCAACTCACGCCGCGGCCGTCCGCTCGGCATGGAACCGAAGGGCGCGATGACCGAGGTGAAGGCCGAGGTGCCGATGGCCGAGATGCTCACCTACGCGCCAGATCTCCGGGCGATCACCGGGGGGCAGGGCGACTACTCGATGGAGCTCGCCCGCTATGAGGAAGTGCCGGCGCACCTGGCACAGAAGGTGATCTCACAGGCTTCTGAAGAGGAAGCGGCGGTAAAGGCGTAGGTGTCCGGTGTCGGGTCTCGGGTGTCGGGAAAATTCCTGCACCCGACACCAGACACCCTGCACCCCCAGTGCCCGGCGCTAGCATCGTTTCGATGCGAAAGGAGTTGCGCCCGACTCACGACGCGGTCTCTTGTGACGTCTGCGGTCGGACAATCCTCAAAGGGGAACGTACGGAGGCTTACCTCGCGCCGGCGGGCCATCGGAAGCTCGTCTGCGAGCTGTGCATCCCCCGAGCCGACCACGAGGGCTGGATCCGCGAATCCGCCGCCGGCGATATGCCGGCCGCGCGCCCGCGTGAGCAGCGGAGGCCGCTGCTCGGCCGGCTGAGGCGCGAGCGCCGCGAGGAGGCGCCCATGGCGGAGACGCAGCAGTACGAGCCGCCGCCCGCCCAGAACGGCGACCATCCCCAGCACGAGCCCACCACCGAGGAGCACGAGGCTGCTGAGCCGCGTGCGCCCAAGATCCGCCGGCCGAGCCGCCGCAAGGACCCGCGCCACGTCCGGGCGGTGCCCACCAACTCGCAGGTGAAGATCGAGCGGGCGCTCGAGATGTTCAACCACTCGGAGCACACACGCACGATCGCCGGCATCGCGCGCTCGCTCGGGCATCCGTGGGTATGCGCGCTGCCGCGTGCCGAGGCGCCGAGCGAGGTCGACGTGACCGTCGCCTGGGAGCTGTCCTGGTACCGCTACCGGATCGACCTCGGCGACGCGGGCGACCCGGTCACGCTCCTCGACAAGGGCCAGGAGATCGAGGAGCTCGGCGAGGAGCAGCGCGAGTGGAACGCTTCCGCCACAGAGGACGGCCAGCTGGCCGCCGGTGTAGTCTCGGCCGAGCAATGATCTACTGCGTCGTGCCCCAGGCGCTCGCCGGCGAGCTGTACGACAAGCTCGTCGACTACTACAAGGACGATCCCGACGTGAAGGTCATCATCGACCGTCGCGAGGGTCCCGATCGCCGCCGGGGCGAGCAGTCCGGCCCTGACGATCGCCGCCAGATCCGCGACCGCCGCCAGCGGCGCGTGCAGGGCACCTTTCCGCCGATCGAGCCCGCCGCGTAGCCGGCGTGGCGGTCCACAAGGTCGTCGTCCACGTGGACGGTGGGGCGCGGGGCAATCCCGGTCCCGCGGCGGTTGGCGCCGTCGTGTCTACACCGGAGGGCGAGTCGCTCGCCGAGAAGGGCGTGTACATCGGCGAGGCCACGAACAACGTGGCGGAGTACCGCGCGGTGCTGCTCGGGCTCGAGCTTGCACGCGAGCTGGGCGCCAGCGAGGTCGAGGTTGTGAATGACTCCGAGCTGGTCGCCCGCCAGATCGGCGGCCAGTACAAGGTCAAGCACGCCGGCCTCAAGCCGCTCTTCCTCGAGACGATGCGCGAGCTGCGCGGCTTCGACCGCTGGACGGTGCGCAACGTGCGCCGCGAATCGAACGAGCGCGCCGACGAGCTTGTGAACGAGGCGCTCGACGAGGCACTCCACGGGTAGCGGCCAGCCGGGACCCCGGCTACGCTGATTCCCGGTGCGCTGCCCGTCCTGTCAGGCCGAAAACCGAGAAGGAGCCCGCTTCTGCAAGCAGTGCGGGACGCCGCTCGCATTGCGCTGCGCGAGCTGCGGCGCCGCGCATGTGGAGGGCCAGCGCTTCTGCGACGAATGCGGCGCCGAGCTGGGGGCCGGGACACCAAGGGCGGACGCCGAACCGGTCGTCGCCGCCGAGCTGCGGATGGCCTCGATGCTGTTCGTCGACCTGGTGGGCTTCACCACTCTGTCCGAATCACGCGACGCGGAGGACGTACGCGAGCTGCTCGGCCGCTATTTCGACCGCACGCGCACGATCGTGCAGCGCTACGGCGGCACTATCGAGAAGTTCATCGGCGACGCCGTGATGGCCGTCTGGGGCGCGCCCGTGGCTCGCGAGGACGACGCCGAGCGCGCCGTCCGGGCCGGGCTCGACATCGTGGACGCCGTATCCGTCTTCGGCGAGCAGCTGGGTGCGGAGCTCCGCGCCCGCGCGGGAGTGGTCACCGGGCAGGTGGCATCGCTGGCGAGTCCCGGAGAAAGCCTCGTGGTGGGCGACCGCGTGAACACAGCCTCCCGCGTGCAGTCGGTGGCGGAGCCCGGCACGGTGTACGTCGACGATCTCACGCGCCAGATCACGTCCGCGGCGATCTCCTACCAGGACGCCGGCGAGCACGCCGTGAAGGGCAAGGCCGAGCCGCTGCGCCTCTGGCACGCCCAGCGCGTGGTGGCGGGGGTGTCCGGCACGCACCGTGGCGAGGAGGAGCTCGAGGCCACCTTCGTGGGGCGCGAACCCGAGCTGCGGCTGATCAAGGAGCTCTTCCACGGGACGGTCGACCGCTCGAGCGCGCGGCTCGTGGCGGTGTCGGGCGCGGCGGGAGTGGGGAAGACGCGGCTTCGGTGGGAGTTCTTCAAGTACATCGACGGACTCGCGGATCTCATGCTCTGGCACAGCGGCCGCTGCCCGTCCTACGGCGACGGTGTGGCCTACTGGGCGCTCGCGGAGATGGTGCGAGCGCGGCTCGGCATTCCGGAGGAGGCTGAGGCGGCGGAAGCTGAGGCGAAGCTTGCGGCCGGGCTCGAGCGCTGGGTGCCGGACGCGACGGAGCGGGAGTTCCTCACGCCACGCATCGGTGCCCTGCTCGGCCTTTCCGAGCTCGGGCTGAACCGGCAGGAGCTGTTCGCCGGCTGGCGCCTCTTCTTCGAGCGTCTCGCGGACGTCGAGCCGCTGATCATGGTGTTCGAGGATCTCCAGTGGGCCGACGACGGCCTGCTCGACTTCATCGAGTACCTGCTCGACTGGGGCGCCGAGAAGCCGATCTTCATCCTCACGCTGGCGCGACCCGAGCTTGGCGAGCGCCGTCCGGGCTGGCCACCGAGCCGGCCGGCGGTCACGCCGCTCTACCTCGAGCCGCTGCCGCGCGAGGCGGTGGCCGCGCTGCTCGAGGACCTCGTGGCGGGTCTCCCGGGCGGCGCGCTCGAACGCATCGTCTCGCAGTCCGAGGGCATTCCCCTCTACGCGCTCGAGACGGTGCGTGCCCTCGCCGACCGCGGCGCGCTCGAAGAGACCGAGGGCCATCTGAAGGTGACAGGCGACGTGGGAGAGCTCGAGGTGCCCGCCACCCTCAGCTCGCTGCTCACCGCGCGGCTCGACGGCCTCGAGCCCGAGGAGCGGGCGCTCGTGAAGGACCTCGCCGTGATGGGCGGCAGCTTCCCGCGGGCGGCCGTGGGCGCGGTGTCCGCGCTGCCGGAGGAACGCATCGATGCCCTGCTGGCGACGCTCGTGCGCAAGCAGGTGCTCGTGGTGCGCTCGGACCACCTGTCGCCCGACAGCGGCCAGTACGCGTTCGCTCAGACGCTGCTCCGGACGGTGGCCTACGACATGCTCTCCCGCCACGAGCGCAAGCCGCGGCATCTGGCCGTGGCGGCCCACCTTCGCACCGCCTTCCCGAACGACGGCGAGGACGTGTCCGAGGTGATCGCGGCGCACTACCTCGACGCGTACGCCGCCGCACAGGACGATCCGGACGCGGCGGAGCTCCGTGCGCAGGCGCTCGCCGCGTTGCGCCGGGCCGCCAAGCGCGCGGAGACCGTTGGCGCGCCGGAGGCAGCCGAGCGCGCATACCGCAACGCCCTCGAGCTGACCGACGACGAGGACGAGCGCATCAACCTCACGGAGGCCGCCGGGCAGATGGCGCTCATCGCGGGCAGGTTCCAGGAGAGCATCGACCTGTTCCAGGCCGCGGCGAAGGCCCATACGGCGGCGGGACGCGACCGCGAGTCGGCGCGGCTGGCCGCGCCAATGGGCCGCGCGCTCAACTACATGGGACGCAACGAGGAGGCCGCTGCGCTGATGGAGGACGCGCTGGCGCGGCTCGGCTCGGACCAGCTGGACCGCAGCGTCGCCGCGATCAACTCAGAGCTCGCCTCCTGCCTCACCTTCGCCGGCGAGGTGGAGCGCGCCGCCGCGCCGATGGAGCGTGCGCTAGTCGGTGCTTCGGCGCTCGGCGATCCGGAGCTCCTGTGCGTGGCCTTCACTAACAAGGGCGTGTACTGCGCCTTCCAGGGCCGCCACGAAGAGGGCCTCATGCACTACGACGCCGCGAGCAAGATCGCACAGCGGCATGGCCTCAACCTGCTTAGAGTGCGCGCCGAGGGGAACGCCGGGGACGCCTGCCTGCGCGGGGGTGCGCCGGAGACGCTCGAGAGGACGAAGGCCGCGCTCGAGCTCACGCGCCAGTTCGGGGACCGCAGCCGCGAGGCCGTGGGCGTCGGCAACGTGATGCTCGCGCTGCTCCTGCAGGGCGGGTGGGACGAGGCGGAGCGGTTGGGACGCGAGCGCCTCGAGGCGGCGAGTACGCCGCTTCCCGACCCGGAGTTCGTGCTGAACCGGCTCGTCCTGCTCTACTGCTACCGCGGCGAGCTCGCCGAGGCGAGGCGGGCGCTTGACGGCATGGACTCGTGGAAGTCCACGCTCAACCTCGAGCCGCGCAACCTGTACCACGCAGCGGAGGCGCTGGTGCTGCTGGGGGAGGGGCGCGCCGACGAGGCCCTCGATCTGATGTCCGCCACGGCCATGGAGTCACTTGGGGTGGAGGGTCCGTCGAGCGAGGCGCTCCGTGCGGCCTGGCACGCAGTCATCGACGCCGCGGTGCAGACGGGAAGGCTCGACGACGGCGCCCGCCTGAGCGCCGAGCTCGAGCGTCAGCCGCCCGGTCCCATGAGCCCGCACCTCCGTGCACAGCTCGACCATGGCCTTGGCCAGCTCGCCGCCGCGCGTGGGGATGCCGCGCGCGCCGAGGAGCACTTCGCCACCGCGATCGACCGCTTCGGCGAGCTCGGCTACCCGTACTGGCTCGCCCGCGCGCAGGCCGGACTCGCCGCGCTCTTCCTGGCGGAAGGCCGCGGCGCTGAGGCCACTCCGCTGCTCGACCGGGCGATCGAGACTTTCGAGGAGCTGCGCGCGGCGCCCGCGCTCACCTTGGCACAGCGGCTGAAGGCCACTCCGCCGCCGGCCGCTCGCGCAGTGTGAGATCGAAGTAGTAGAGCGTCAGCGCGATCATCGCGTAGGGCACGGTGGCGGTGTAGATGAGCGAGCCCACGACGTTGATGAAGGTCAGGGAGCGGTCGGTGACGAGAAGGAGCACCACGCCCACGACCGGGCCCGACAGCGCGGCGAGAATGTTCACCAGGGCGGTGAAGCCGAACGTTCGCCACCAGCGTCCCCGCACTAGCTTCGCGCTTCGGCGCAGGGCTGGCTGCGCGGGGAGGTCCTCGAGCACGCATGCCTGGGCGAACAACGACCAGCGGATGTACAGGTAGATGGCGAGCGGGATCCCGATCACGGACACGGTGAGGAGCACCACCGAGCCGAACTGAATGACGAATGCCTTGCCCAGCGCACGCCAGTGGCGGGCCGCCTGCCGGAACGCCTCGATCGCTCCGATCCGTCTCCCGTGCTCCAGGTCGTCAAGCGCGGACGACACGGCCGCGGCCGTCCACACGGAGGCGATGGCCGCGCCCAGGCCGCCGATGAGCAGCGCCATCAGGGTGGTCACCACGCCGTGCCTGCCGTCGAGGGACACGAACGCCCCGAGGCCCGTGAGGTGGAAGAGCACCCACTGCAAGCCGGCGGCGAGGATGCTCAACGGGACGAACGCCGCTCCGATGCCGAGGAACGTGCGAACGTCGCTCAGGTAGACGCGCAGCGCGGTACTGAGCATCTGTCCGCCGGCGCGCCGCGTCCGCAGCGCCCCGCGCAGCACCGGCCGCCAGCTCGTGCGCCGCGCCGCCTCTCCGGTTCCGACGAGTGCGAGCCCGGCGAGTATGTAGAACGGAAACGGGTGTACCAGCGCCCAGTTGAACACGACCGCCACCTGGGTCACCGCACCGCAGAAGAAGTCGGTCACGCTCGGGCCGAACGTCTTGGTGCCCGGCACCTTCACGCTGCTGTCGCGCAGCCCGTCCGCCCACTCGATGGGCTGCGTCCACGCCCCCTTGGCCGCCGGGCCGGTGGTCCCGTCGTTGAAGCCCTTCTCCCTCTGGCCCCAGCGGCCGTGGTAGGCGAGCCAGGCGAAGGGCTGCGACGGCGAGTCCGGCACCTCCGGCAGCAGCTCGATGCCCGGATGGACGAGCGTGGTCGTGTCTCGCGTGTCATCGCAGCCGAAGCCCTCAGAGGGGCCGCGCCCCAGGTACAGCTCGCGGCCGAAGTAGGTGGCCTGCGAGCCGGTTGCTACGAAGAGCACGGGGTGCGTTCCCTGCTTGACCAGGTCCGGGCTGTTCCAGTCGGTTCGCTCGCCGCCCCCGTGCTGTGCGGCGTCCACCTGGTAGGGCGCTTTGCGTAGCGCCTCTTCCGGCGTGGTGGCGGCGAAGTCGACCTGCACCATCTCCCAGTCGCCCTCGTGCTTGCCGCTGAAGTCGTTGAACGTGTAGAAGATCCAGAACTGGAGCGCGAGCTTGTCGCGGTGCGCCGCATCGGTGGCGAGATGCGCATAAACGATCGGCTTTGTCCCCGCGCTCCACTTGAGCCAGTTGCGCTCGAACGTGCAGCCCGGGCGCAGCGGGTTGCCCGGCTGGTCGATGGAGTAGGCGTCGCCGAGCCCGAAGAGCTCCGGGCCGGTCGGCCCGTCTGTCACAACGTGTCCGTCCGGCGCGCGCAGCTGGACCTCGTGGTGGGCGAGCAGCACATCCACGCGCGTGGGACGGTAGACCTGGCCGGGGCCGCAGGGTCGCTTCTGCGGCTCGAAGCCGAGCACGGGCGTGTAGCGCTTGGCGAGCTGCAGGACCGCCGACGGGTCCGCGGCGTGCGCGGCCGGGGAAGTCACGAGTGCGGTAAGAACGGCGGCTAGCGCGAGCCGGCGGACCATCGGATGAATCATCCCCTGTCATGCTGCGGCTGTGTCGTCAACCGCGCTGCTCGTGATCGATGTGCAGGAGGAGGCCCTCGAGGGGTGCCCCGACGGCCCCGCCGTGGTCGAGCGCATCAACCAGCTGTCGCAGCGCGCGGCGGACGCCGGGCTGCCGGTGATCTTCATCCAGCACGAGGGCGAGGGCGGGGAGCTGGCGGTGGCGCTCGAGCGGCCGGAGGGATCGCTCCTCTTGACGAAGAGCTACCGCGACGCGTTCGAGGCCACGGAGCTCGAGGAGCTGCTGGCGCGGCTCGGCGTGCGCCGCCTGATCGTCACGGGCGTGCACTCGGACTTCTGCGTGCAGACAACGGCGCTGTCTGCGCTCATCCGCGGATTCGGCCTCGTGTTCGTGAGCGACGCGCACGCCACACGCCCCGCACCGGAGGACACTGGGCTTTCGGCTCGTGCCATTCAGGACCTCGTGAACGCGCGCTTCGCCACTCTGCGCTATCCGGGCCGCAGCGTGTCGGTGCTACCGGCGGCGGAGTGCGTAGTCTCCGGCGCATGTTCAGGAACATCCTCGCAGCCGTAGACGGTTCACCCCACGCAGAGCGCGCGCTCGAGGAGGCAATCGACCTTGCGCGCGCCACGGGCGGCACCCTCACCCTGGTCAGCGTCACGCCCGATCCGGGGATGCTTGCCACCAGCCCAGGCGCCGCGATCGCGGTGGACTTCGGCCCGATCATCGAGGGCCTCGATCGGGAGTACCAGGAGCTGCTCGACACGGAGAAGACCAAGGTGCCCGCGGAGGTGGATTCGCAGGTCCGGCTGCTTCATGGCCGCCCGGCCCGGGCGATCCTCGACGAGGCGGAGTCTGGTGGTCACGACCTGATCGTGATGGGTTCACGCGGCCGCGGCCACCTTCGCTCGATGGTGCTCGGCAGCGTCAGCCACGAGGTGCTTCACGAGGGCCGGACCCCGGTGCTCGTCGTGCATCTCACGTCAGATCAAGACCGCTAGCGGCAGCGCGGAAGCAGCTCGCCACTTGCGCGCGGGCGCCAACTGACCCATTTGCGTGCGCGAAATCTCGCGCAAGGCTCGTGCACGCCGCAGAACGGGCTCGCAACGCCCCTATGGTGCGCAACCCTCGGCGGACGAGAGGGGAGTCTGTGTCCTGTCGGATCGAGCGAGACTCGTTGGATAGGTATTCGAGCGTTATCCGGCTCGCCGGTGACGTCGATCTCTACGACGCGCCAGAGCTGAAGGACCTGATGGCCGAGTCCATCCGCGCTGGAACCAGGCATCTGATCTGCGACCTGTCTGAGGTGACCTTCATCGACTCGACTGCGCTCGGCGTCATGATCCAGGCACGGAAGCGGCTCGAGCCGGACGGAGGGTCGATCCGCGTCGCCTGCCCGGGCCCGGCCATCGCCGACATATTCGAAGCGGTGGGCCTTGACCGCATGGTGCCGGTACATGCGTCGCTCGACGACGCGATCGCGGCTGTTCGCATATACCGAGGCCCGGTCGACGGTCCGATCGCAAAGCGATCTGGAGTGAAGCGCTGGCTTGCGAGTGTCGGCCGAAGCCCTACGAAAGGCCGGTACGCGGGCGGTTGAGCCGCGATCAGGCGGGTAGACGGGGCTGCGACTCGTCCGGACGAGTCGGTAGCTCGCGAGCGGAACGCCGGGAGGTCCCCCGGGCGGACCCAGTGCCGCCTGCCTAGTTACTCCGCGACCCGGCGATCTCGGTGTGGGGGCCCAGCTGGGATTCGACGAGGCTCGCCCAGAACGCCACTCCGGTGGGAATGGCGTCGTCGTTGAAGTCATAGGTCGGCGTGTGGACGTTGTGGACTGGTCCGTCCTCGGGGCTCCCGTTACCGAGGAACACGAGCGCTCCCGGCTTGGCCCGCATCATGTAGGCGAAATCCTCGCCCCCTGTGATCGGTGGGAGGTCGGTGATCACCTGCTCTCGGCCGACGGTGGCCGATGCGGCGTCGATGACGATCTCTGTTTGTTCGGGAGGATTGATCAGCGCTGGCGTGATCCAGGTAACGCGGGCTCTGCCGACGGCGCCGTAAGCGGCGGCCGTTGACTCCGCGAGCTGCTCGATTCGCTGGGTGAGAAGCGCTTGGACGTCATCGCTGAAGCAGCGCATGGTGCCCGTCAGGGACACTTCGGCGGGCATCACGTTTGGTGCGTCGGCGCTACCGCCGCTGACGTGACCGACAGTTACCACCGCCGACTCGGCGGAAGGTACGTTCCGGGCCACGATGGTCTGCAACGCCATCACGTAGGTCGCCTGGACGACGATCAGGTCGGCTGTCAGATGCGCTCCTTGGCCCCCGTGGCCGCCGGGCCCGGTGAAGGTGACCTCGAAGATGCCCGCGGCTGCCATTACTGGCCCTGTGGCGGTGGCGATCGTGCTGACCGGGAGTCCCGGCGCGGTGTGCAAGCCATAGACCGCATCGCACGGGAAGCGTTCGAACAGGCCATCGGCGATCATCGCTGGAGCGCCACCCAGACCCTCCTCGGCGGGCTGAAAGATCAGATGAACGGTCCCGGCGAAGCCGGGATTCTCAGCGAGGTGTCGCGCTGCGCCGAGTAGAACTGTCGTATGTCCGTCGTGACCGCACGCGTGCATCACTCCCGGCGTGGTTGACGCGTAGGAAAGTTGACTTTGCTCAGTCATCGATAGGGCGTCCATGTCGGCCCGAATTCCGATCGTCCGGTCGCCAGGACGCGCGCCGCGGATCGTCCCGACGACCCCGGTGCCGCCCACGCCCTCGGTCACCTCCACTCCCCAGCCGCGGAGGCTGCGCGCCACCACTCCGGCGGTCCGAACCTCTCTGAACCCGAGCTCCGGATGGGCATGCAGATCGCGTCGCAACTCGATCAACTCGCTGTGCAGCGATCCACCAGATTCCAACACTGGCTTGGACGATCGCTCAGCACCCATCGACCGGAATCGTAGCCTGGGGTTCTCGCCACGACATGGGTCGTCTCGCCTACGGATGCGCGATGCCGTTGAGCGTCCGCACGACGCCCAGCACGTCCCCGTCGCGATAGAAATCAACCGCGACCAGGTTCGCCACCCGGTGACGAATGCGCTCGCAAGTGCGCGCGCGGTTCAGCAGCGTGTCGTAGGCATTGACCGCGGCAGCTTTGGAGGGCCGCGGTACGGGGGTCGTGTCCACCCAGTTGTTGATCAGGAAGAGGGGGGCCGAGTCGAGGCCACGGTTGGGCTTGCAGGTGTCAGCCACCACGGCGGGATCGGTAAGGGCGGCCGCGGACCGGAACCTGAACGGGGTCTCCTGCAGAGCCTTCGCGTACGCCGGGTGATACCAAGGCACCTTGCCGGCGTCATTCTCAGCCATCACGACCAGCCGCTGACCCGACTGCACCATCTGCCCGAGCGTCGGAAACGGGCCGAGTGAGCCGCGGTAGATCATGTCCCCGAGCCCAGCCTGCTCGAACGCTCTGGCGATGTCGTCCGGCCTCACGCCCTCGTCTTGGTTGATGATCATGATCACCTCGCCGGGGTTCTCGGCCATGAACGTCCGCAGGTCGCTCAGCGCGGAGGCCAAGGGCACCGCTCCCAGCTCGCAGAAGCCGTGGCAGAGATATATCGCGCGCCGCCCCTTGCGCGCCGAGCCGAGACGGGAGCGAATCGATTCGGCGGCCTTCACCGCGGGTTCGCCCAGCTCCTCGACAGCCGCCGCGCGCTTGGGCAGGCTGGTGGTGTCGGTGAGCACGCGATCCCGGCCGGGGAAGCCGTAGTAGGTGTCGATCAGGAAGCCGTGGATGCCGAAACGCAGCTGGTCGGCAATCGTTCCATCCTGCTGGCCGAAGAGGAAGGTCGGGATCGTCACCGATGCGAAGGAGTTGTGCGTGGCCGCCAGCGAAACGTCGTCGAGCGTCCGCCCGCACAGCGCCACATAACCGTTGCAGGTCACCGGGGTGGCGGCAGGAGCCTCGTCCCCGCCCCCCGAAGCGATGATCCCCATCGCGCCCGCGAGGGCGAGCAGAGCGACCGCCACCGGCAGCCCGCGGCGTAGCGCCCGTGCGCCCGTTCCCACCACAGAGGCGCGATGGCGGCGAGCTGCCGGTGCCAAGCCGCCTGCCCAGGTGAGGACGCCCCCAACCCCGACGGCGACCAGCAGCAGCCCGACGGCGATCGCGACCACGGCCACCGCGACCCCCGGCTCGAGCAGGATTGCCGCGCCGGCGCCAATGGCCAAGAGCGAGCGCGGAAGGACTCCTCGCAGCCTGGCACCCACGGTGCCGACGACCGCCCGGAGCCAACCCGACTCGCGGAGCACCGCCGGATCGAGCATCCAGGCCGACGCTGCGCCGAAGACCACGGCACCCGCGGCGGCCAGCCACAGCGCCTGGGTGCGCAGGCCTCCGGCCATAACCCGCCAGATGGCCTGCGCGGCGCCCGCCCGCCCGGCAGGCGCCGTCTGGCCGACCACGGCCAACCCGACCAGGTACAGCGCGACAACGAACAGCCCGCCCACGGCCAGTCCCACACCAAGGGCCCGGCCAGTCCGCGCCGGATGCGCCGAGACCCGCAGCGCCGTCGCGGCCAGGATGATCGCCACCACCGCGAGCACCCAGGCCAATGTGTAGACGGCGCGGGCAACCTGCACTACCTCGCGCAGCGCGGCCGGCGGGTGCACGCTGAACAAGTCGACCGCCCGCTCCGCTCCGATAGTCGCCGCGGCTCCTGGGGCCAGGCGCTGGAGGGCGCCATGGATCAGCACCGCAGAGTCGGCGGCGTCGACGAGCGCTCGTGGCCGATCGTCCGAAACCACGGCGCGGTGAGCCTCGAGCACGGCGCGGCGGAAGATCACCTCGAACGGCGTGCTGGCAACGATCGCTCCCGCGACGGCGCGGATCAGCGGCCGCACGCTGATGAGGTCCCCATTGGCCCGCACGACCGCGTCGGTCAGATGGTCCGCCACATCACCCTGCACGGCCGGGTTGCGCAGCGCCGCCGTGGCGCGATCGGCAAACGGCCCCGAGCGCAACACCGCGCGACCGGCATAGGAGAGCACCAGCGCGAGCACGGCAAGCAGCACCGCGGCGCCCACCAGGAGGCGAATGGCGCGACGATGAGGATCCGAGCGTTGCATCGGGGCCTGCCGCGCGGCGAAGCGGCCATCGACCCCCTCTGCGCGGAGACGAAGGTTAAGGGCGGCCGCGCGAACTCGCACGAACGCGGCCAACGGAGCTACAGCGGCAAACCAGGGAAGCGGATGATGGGACTCGAACCCACGACCTTCTGCATGGCAAGCAGACGCTCTAGCCAACTGAGCTACATCCGCGAGAGCGAGTGAGTATAGCCCCAGCGGCCGCGCCTGAATCGGCGTGCCACGGGTATAGAAACCGCGTGCGGCGGATCGTGCTGACCCTTGCCTGCGCGGCCGTGCTGGCGCTTCCGGCGTCCGCCGGAGCGGCGCCCTCGCCCCCCGGCTCGAACGACGCGAGCTGCAAGCCCACCGCCGCCCATCCCTACCCGGTGGTGCTCGTGCCCGGCACCTTCGAGAACCAGTCGATGTGGTTCACCGTCGCGCCGCAGATCAAGGCAGCCGGCTACTGCGTCTTCTCGCTCGACTACGGCAACAACGCCACTGGCGACATCCCCACCTCGGCGGGCGAGCTCGGCAGCTTCGTGGACAAGGTGCTGGCGGAGACGGGAGCCGCCAAGGTTGACCTCGTCGGCCACAGCCAGGGCGGCATGATGCCGCGCTACTGGATGAAGTTCGACGGCGGCGCGTCCAAGGTGGACGACCTCGTGGGCATCGCGCCCTCGAACCACGGCACCACGAACCCGCTCGCCGGCCCCGCCGGTCCGTTCTGCCCGGCCTGCGCGCAGCAGGCGGCCGGCTCCGCCTTCATCACCAACCTCAACGCCGGCGGCGACATCCAGCCGGGCCCCTCGTACACGGTGATCACCACGCGTCACGACGAGGTGGTCACGCCGTACCAGTCTCAGGCGCTGTCGGGTCCCTCGAGCCAGGTGACGAACATCGTGCTGCAGGACAAGTGCCCGCTCGACTTGAGCGAGCACCTAACCATCCCGGACGAGCCGGTGACGCTGCGCTGGGTGCTGAACGCGCTCGGCCGAAATGGCCCGGCGGATCCGTCCTTCACGCCTCGCTGCTTCTAGACGAGCGACGACACGTAGCCGACGTCGGCCTGGCTGCTGCACACTCGGTCGCGGCCAGCGCGCTTGGCCTCGTACAGCGCGGCGTCCGCCTCGGCGAAGACGGCGGCATAGTCGAAGGTCTGCCCGCGCTCCGATGCAGTCACGCCCAGGCTGAGCGTGACCTCGACGCCGCCACCTACCGATGCCGCCGCCACCGCTGAGCGCAGCTCTTCGGCCAGCGCCTCGGTCTGGTCCGCGTCCGCGCCCGGGAGGAGAACGAGGAACTCCTCGCCGCCGAGGCGGTAGGCGAGGTCGAACGCGCGCAGCTGCTTGCGGAGCACGTAGGCAACATCCTTGAGAACGGCGTCCCCCGTGGCGTGGCCGAGCGAGTCGTTCACCTGCTTGAAGTGGTCGAGGTCCGCGAGGATCAGGCCGATCGGCTCGCCGCTCAGCGCGGACTGCTGCGCGAGCTCCGCCACGCGGCTCGCGAGCGCGTTGCGGTTGAGCATGCCGGTGAGCGGGTCGATAACGGCCTCGCTGCGGTGCTCGAAGTCCGAGCGCATGAGCGCGGTGGAGAGCATCGCCACGGCGACCACCAGCGCGATCGGCGCGACAAGCAGCGTGGGGTTGTGGGCCACCGCGCCGGCCGCGGTGCTCAGCGCGACCGTCACGAGCAGCGCGAGGGCGAGCGCCACGCCCGCCACCACGCCGCGCAGCGAGAAGCGCGAGCTGAGCGTGACCACGGGGATCGCGAACCACGCCATCGTGGGGTTGTGCGGCCCGCCGCTGAGCGCGACCGCCACGGCGATCGCCACCTCGCTCGCCGCCCACGCGGCGAAGAGCCAGTACTCCGGGTGCTCGGCGCCCTCGGTGCGCGGCTCGGCGAGCCGGAATCCGAGCGCCGCGATGGCGAGCGGCGCCAGCGTCCACCAACCGAGCCAGGGGCCGCAGATGAGCAGGGCGAGCCCGAGCGTCCCCATGGCCACCGCGCGGACGGGCGTGATTCGCCGCTCCATGTCGAGCATGCGTTCGCGCTCCATGTCGTCACGGCAAAGCCATGAGCCACCGGCCATGCCGCGAATATCGGCACGAAATGGCCCCGATTTGAGGTATGAACCCTGACGGCCAACCG
>DATEPK010000130.1:0-2352 GCA_035273245.1 Thermoleophilaceae bacterium | reverse complement strand
GCCGGAATCGAGTACGGCATCCGCTGGGAGGTCCTCGCGGCGATCAACGAGATCGAGACCGACTACGGGCGCAACCTCAACGTCTCGTCCGCCGGCGCGGTGGGCTGGATGCAGTTCCTGCCCTCCACCTGGAAGACGTGGGGGGTCGACGGCAACCACGACGGCAAGAAGGATCCCTTCAACCCGGTTGACGCGATCTTCGCCGCGGCGCGCTACCTCAAGGCCGCCGGCGGTGACCAGAACATCAACCGCGCGATCTTCGCCTACAACCACGCCGGCTGGTACGTCCAGTCGGTCATGCTTCGCGCGCGTCTGATCGCCGGCGTGCCGCCGGACGTGATCGGCTCGCTCAGCGGCCTCACCGAGGGCCGCTTCCCCGTCTACGCGCACGCGCGTTACGCCGACGACATCCAGATCGCGAAGGCCGGCAAGAAGGTGAACATCGGCAAGAACGCCGCCCAGCTCGTCCAGTCGAGCGCCCAGCGCAAGGGCATCAACATCTTCGCCCGCAAGGGCGCGCCGGTGATCGCCGTGCAGGACGGGATCGTCAAGAACATGGGCGTGTCGAAGAAGCTCGGCCGCTTCGTCGTGCTGCAGGACGTTTACGGCAACCAGTACACCTACTCGCAGCTCGGCTCGCTCGCGCACGTGTACCCGGTGCCGAAGAACACGCTGGGGCCGAGCAAGACGGCGGTGACCAACGTGGCGGCCAACGCCCCCGCCCCTGCCCCGAGCGGCACCACCGCGCCGGCAGGACCGGGGACGCTTCCGCCGCTCCCCGCGGCGCCGAAGCTGCCGAAGCCCACGGCGCCCGCCACCGCCGGCCTGCAGAAGCCCAGCTCGAGCTCTTCCGCGAGCAACCCGCCGAGCTCGCCGGTGAAGAAGGTCACGAAGACGAAGAAGGTCGTGCCGGCGCACAGCCAGGCTCCGTCGAGCGGACTCACCAAGGAGCGCCTGTTCGCGCACCCGAACCGCCCGAACTCACGCACCGCCGGCGGGCTCGACCAGATCTTCAACTCCCAGGCCGCCTCCGCCGGCTTCTCCACCTTCCAGAACTACTTCTCCCACGCTCTCGGGCTGAACGCGAAGAACTCGAAGCTCCGCCGCCTGCACCGCGGCTCACACGTTGTCGCCGGGACGATCCTCGGCCGCATCGGCCAGCCCGACCCCACCGCGGCGCCGCACGTGTTCTTCCAGATCCGCCCGACAGGCAAGGGCGCTCCGCTCATCGACCCGAAGCCGATCCTCGACGGCTGGAAGCTCCTCGAGGCCACGGCGATCTACCGGGCGTCCGGCAAGAACGCGCTCTACTCGAAGAACGGCAGCGACCTCTCCATCGGCCAGGTGATGCTGCTGCCGAAGGATCAGCTCCAGCACGTCGTGCTCAGCGATCCGCGCGTGCAGATCTATCCGTGCGGCCGTCAGGACATCCAGACCGGCCAGATCGATCGCCGCGTTCTCGCCACCCTCGAGTACCTCGCGGACTCGGGCCTCGACCCGACGGTGACGGCCCTCAAGTGCGGCCACAGCTACTTCACGACTTCCGGCAACGTGTCCGAGCACTCTTCCGGCAACGCGGTGGACATCGGAGCGATCAACAACATTCCGATGGCCGGACACGAGCAGCCGGGCAGCATCACCGAGATAACCGTCAGGCGGCTGATGCAGCTGCAGGGCACGATGATGCCGCACCAGATCATCTCGCTGCTCGACCTCGGGGCGAACACGCTCGCGCTTCCCGACCACTGGAACCACATCCACGTGGGCTTCCGGCCGCTCTTCGGCAACAACGCCAAGGCCGGCCGCGAGGCGATGATGGTCCTGAAGCCGGGCCAGTGGAACGACCTCGTCGACAGGCTGCGCCACATCGACAACCCCGTGGTTCCCACCGGACCCTCGAAGTACGCGATTCCGGACAAGTCGAAGAACGGCAAGCCGCTCGTCGTCGGCAGCGGCGACTAGCTAGTTCCACGGCCGAGTTCGCCTTCGTCCAGTTCGAGTTCGGCTTCCTGCTGGGGCCGCCGGACGGCCGCTATGTGAGCCGCGAGAGCGGAGCGGACGAGGCGACGCATGTGATCGTGCTGCGCACGCAGGGGGCGCCGGCGCGTGGCGTGCTGCGCGGGCGCGTGCCTCGCAGGCGCGAGGGCGGTGAGGTCGAGGCGGTCCCGACCACGCGGGTGAGCGTTGTGCGCGCGGCGCCGTTCGGCTCGCGTGACGAGGCCGAGGCGTGGCTTGGCGAGCTGCGCGGCTCGAAGGGCGCGCTCGAGGAGGAGGCGGTGCGCGGAGCCGCTGCGCTCAACCGCTTCCAGCGCGCGTACCGCGCGGCGGCGGCGGATCCGTGGGGCCGCGACG
>DATEPK010000129.1:0-5963 GCA_035273245.1 Thermoleophilaceae bacterium | reverse complement strand
TCGGCGGCTGCGACATCGTGCTCGAGATGTACGAGTCGGGCGAATTGGCGCAGGCGCTCGGAGTCGAGCAGCCAGAAGAGGAGCCACAGGCGCCCGAGGCGTCGGCGCCCGAGTCGGCGCCGCTTGGGCTCGAGAACCGCTTGAGCTAGGTCGGAGGCCGGAGGTCGGAGGGTCGCTCCTCTGACCTGATCCCGCAACTCCAAGTCCCGCCCTCTGTTACAAATACCCGTGCTCGCAGGACTTTCGGCAGCTGCCGATTAAGAGATAGCTGTGAGAACTCGCACGGCAACCCTCTTCGCCCTCGCGGCGTTGTTCGTCTCGCTCAGCGCTACCTCCGCTGACGCGCGCTCGCGCTCGCCGCACATCAGCTCTGTGCGCTGCTGGCCGGTGGCCGTCTGCGGCAAGGACCCGCACACGGTCGCGCCCGGCGGACGTCTCCGCTTCCGCGGCCGGGGCTTCAAGAGGCACGGCATGGTGGTGGTGTGGAGCCGCCGCGCGCACTCCGCATCCGGCGGTAAGCGCGCCGCTCTCACGTCCAAGCTGCGCGTGCGCCGCGGCGACGGCTACGTGACCAGTGTTCCGACCAACGCCCGGTCCGGCCGCATCCGGATCATCGGTTCGCACGGCGTTCGCTCGAACGTGGTCGGTCCCCTTCACGTCCATAAGCCCACCGCGCCGCACGCGGTCCAGGGCAGCGGCACCGCCTTCGACGGCAACGGGATGTGGATCTGGTACGTGAGCAAGTCCGCGGACGGCACCACCGCCGGCATATCCGCCCAGGCTGCCCAGTACGGCGTGAACACGGTGTTCGTGAAGAGCTCGGATGGCACCTCGTGGTGGAGCCAGTTCTCGTCCACGCTCGTGTCGCAGCTCAAGGCCGCCGGCCTGCACGTGTGCGCGTGGCAGTTCGTGTACGGGCAGGACCCGGCGACGGAAGCCGCGCTCGGCGCGCGCGCCGCTCAGACGGGTGCGGACTGCCTCGTGATCGACGCCGAGGGCCAGTACGAGGGCCTCTACTCGCAGGCTCAGACCTACATCAATGACCTGCGCGCGACCGTGGGTCCGGATTATCCGGTCGGCCTCGCGAGCTTCCCTTACGTGGACTACCACCCCTCGCTTCCCTACTCGGTCTTCCTCGGGCCGAATGGCGCGCAGTACAACGCGCCGCAGGTCTATTGGAAGGCGATCGGGACGAGTGTGGACACCGCGCTCTCGCACACGTACGAGTGGAACTCCGTATACGGGCGCCAGATCTTCCCCCTGGGCCAGCTCTACGACAACCCGTCCACCTCGGACGTGCAGCGTTTCCGGGCGCTGTCCGAGGGCTATGGCGCCCCGGGGGTGAGCTGGTGGTCGTGGCAGTCGGCCTCGAGCGCCGGCTGGAGCGCCATCGCTCCGCCCGACCCAGCCCCGATCGCGCCGCTGCCTCCGGGGTACCCGCTTCTCAAGTCGGGCTCTAAGGGCGACGTCGTGCTCTGGGCGCAGGAGCACCTCATGTCGGCGGGTCAGCCGGTGTCGCCCACCGGCACCTTCGACTCCGCGACGATCAATGGGGTGAAGTCGTTCCAGGCGGCGAACGCGCTGCCGGTCACCGGCCAGGTGGACAACAGCACGTGGCCCGCTCTACTGCGCTACCAGCCGGCTCCGGTGTCCTGGACCAGCAAGAAGGCTCGCGCCTCGACGGCCGTTACGCGCCGCAACGGGCCGCGCTCGGCGTTCCTCCACGCCAAGCGCTACGAGATCCCGCGCACGCCGCCCGGGCCCTAGCGGGGCTTCTTCCGGCGCGGCACGCGTGCCGCCGCCTGGCGTGCGTAGGTCGTGGTGCGCCGCGAGTAGCTCTTGGCCTGCTCGAGGTAGCGCTGCTTCTCCTCGTCGGTGAGCGAGTCCCAGCGCCGGTACGCCATCAGCATCAGCGGGTAGAGCTTCTTGGCGGTCTTGTATGCGCGGCGGTAGCCCGGCATCAGGCGGTCTCCACCGGCCGCGACGCCTGCAGGTGATCGATGTACTCGCAGATGCGCTTCGAGTCGCTGATCACCTCTTCGCCGTGGACGAAGACGGGCACCCAGCGCTGCCCGGTGAGCTCCTCCACCTCAGGCCTGTCGCGTTTCAGGTATGGCACTCGCACCTCATCGAACTCGATACCCGCTCGGCGCAGCCTCCTAGCCACCTTTCCGCAGGCGCACAGGAGGTCGGTGGGGGTCTTGCAGCGGTAGAGCGTCGCCATTTCCCGAGGTTAGCGGGGCCGGCGGGCCCCTTCGGCGGGCTGGCCGTGCAGGACGCGCTCGGTGTCGCGATAGCCCTCCCAGAGAAGCTTCTTCGACTTGCCCGGATGCGCGTTCAGCATCCCGAGCGGGTCGAACATGCCGGTCTCCGGGCTCGGCTCGAGCACCGTCACGTTGATGCCGTGGTAGGTGCCATTCTCGAGCTTCTTCTCGAGGCGGGACGAATTGCCAACCGTGCGCCAGAAGACGTCGTACATGCGCAGCGCCACCTGCGGAACGAAGCGCAGCGAGTCCGCGCGCGGAAGCTCCGAGGGAACGACGGAGAGGATGTAGATGTCCGTGGCGCCCCACTGCTCCGCGTACTCGAACGGCACGTTCCAGAGAAAGCCGCCGTCGGCGTACATGTCGCCGTCGAGCTCGATCAGGGGATGGAGGATCGGGATCGAGTAGCCGATGCGCGTGACGGTGCGGAAGCGCTCGACGGTCTCCTCGGTGCGGTTCCCGCGCAGCTCCTCGTGGCCCGCGGACAGGTTGGCGAGGATGTAGGTGAGCTCCCGGTCTGAGTGGAAGCAGCGGTCGAAGTCCACCTCCTTCTCGATGTAGCGCACCAGCCTGTCCATCGAGAAGAACGAGTTGCCGAAGACCGCATTGCGCCGCAGCGACACGTCGAGGATCTGCGGCAGCGAGCGGGCGCGGTACCAGAAGGCCCAGAGCGCGTCCGCCCCGCCGGTGGTGTAGACGAGCGAGTTGCAGACGCCGATCGAAGAGCCCACGATCAGGTCCGGCACGATTCCCTCGTCATCGAGGCGCTTGAGGCAGCCTGCCTGGTATGCGCCGCGGGACGCGCCGCCCGCAAGTATGAAGGCCACCTTGCTCACCGCAGCCGGCCCACCACGCCCTCGACCATTGAGAGCGTGCGCGCCGCGACCTTGTACTGCACGGGCTGCGAGCGGCGGGCGCGGGCCAGACGGTCACCGTCGCGCTCGAGATACCACTGCACGGTCTCCTCGATCGTGTCCTCATGCGGGGAGGTGGTCCAGCCGAGCTCACGCTTGGCCTTGGTGCTGCGATATGTCCACCACTGGCTTGCGGACTTCACCTCAGCGCGCGTGACCGGCGGGCGGCCCGGCGCGCGCTCGAGCAAGTCGACCATCCTGAGGGCAAGCGCGGGTGGCAGCTTGAGCGGCGGCGGCTCGACGCCCGAGATGCGCGCGAGGTCCGCGAAGAGGCGGTCCCAGGTGTAGTTGCGGTTGCCGAGGATGTAGCGCTCGCCGGGTTCTCCCTTCTCGTCCGCCAGCAGGTGGCCGCGTGCGACGTCCTGCACGTCCACAACGTTGAGCGCGCCGTCCGTATAAACGGGGATCCGCCCGAGCAGGAAGCGCCGGACGATGCCGGTGGAGCCGCCGTGAACGTCGCCGCGGCCGTACACGAACGTGGGGTTCACGCAGACGACGGGAAGCCCGTGCGCCGCCATCCGCATCGCCTCCACCTCGGCCTCGTGCTTCGAGTTGATGTAGGCGATGCCGAGCCCGCCGGCGGTGAAGACCTGCGTCTCGTCTGCCGTGCCGCCGGGCTGCGCCGGACCGATGGCCGCGACGCTCGACGTGAACACCACGCGCTCGACCTCCGCGCGCAGGCATTCCTCGAGCAGCGTGCGCGTGCCCATCGCGTTCACCTCGAACACGCGCTGAACATCGCGCTCGCGCAGGGACACGAGCCCGGCGCAGTGGAAGACGCGGCTCACACCGGCAAGCGCCCGGCGCACAGAGCGGCGGTCGAGCAGGTCGCACCTCACCTCCTGGTGCTCGATGTCGGCGATCGCGTCTTTTGGCGAGTCCGGCCGGACCGCAAGGCGAAGCTCGTCGCCGCGTGCAGCCAGCTCCCGCGCAACGTGCGAGCCGATGAAGCCAGTCGCGCCGGTGACGAGCGTCTTGGGCACGCGGCGCAGTCTAGGGGCCGCCCGCGGGCGGCCGGCGAGGTGCTGCTAGGCGCCGGCTTCCAGCTCTCGCTGGCAGCTGACGCAGCGCTCCGCCTCGGGAAGCGCCTTCAGGCGGGCCGCGGAGATCCGATCGCCGCAGTCCACGCAGGCGCCTTCCTGAGTGACCTCGACGATCGGGGGCGGCTCCGGCACATGAGGGGAGTGATCGAGCTCCGTGTGGTCGAAGCTTGGATGGAGTTGCGTACTGGCTCTCGTCCGGGTCATCTCCGCCGAACGCTCCCTGAGCAGGGTCTCTACTCGATCCAGCTCGAAACCCGTCAAGAATCCCTCCTCCGAGTTACTCGCCCCAGCCCAGGGACCGCCCCTCTTTGCGACCTGGGCTCTCTGTAGGCTGCCCCGCGCATGTCGCGCGTCGCAGTCGTCACGGACACTACCGCTTATCTACCCGGCGATGTTGTCCGCGCCCATCAGATACACCTCGTGTCGCTGTATGTCAACTTCGGCGGCGAGCGGACTGTTCGCGAAGCGGACATAACGGACTACGAACGCTTCTATGCCGAGCTCCGCGACTCCGAGTCACTGCCCACCACTTCGCAGCCGGCGGTCGGCGATTTCCTCGCCGTCTACGAGCCGCTGCTCGAGCAGGGCCTGGACGTCCTGTCGATCCACATCTCTGCGGGGCTGTCCGGCACCTGCGACGCGGCACGCCAGGCGGTGGAGACGCTGGAACGCTCGGGGCAGGCGGGACGCGTTCGCGTGCTCGACTCGGCAACCGGCGCCGGCGGGATCGGTCTGCTCGCGCTTGGCGCGGCGAAGGCCGCGCGCGAGGGCGGCGATCTCGACGCCGTAGAGAAGGCTGCGCGCGAGGTGCGCGCGGCGCTGAAGATCTGGTTCGCGATCGACACACTCGAGTACCTCCGCCGGGGCGGCCGCATCGGCGGCGCGCGCGCGTGGATCGGCTCGACGTTGAAGATCAAGCCGATACTCACCGTCGAGAGCGAGATGACTCCGGTGGAGCGGGTTCGCACGAGCGCCCGCATGTTCGACCGCATGGTTGAGTTCGCTCGCGAGCGGCATGCCGATGGCGCCGACGGCTGGGTGGTCCAGCACATCCAGAGTCCCGACCAGGCGAACAAGCTCGCCGACGCATGCCGCGAGATCTACGGCAGCGAACCGGTGTGGATCTCAGAGGTCGGGCCGGTGCTGGGGGTGCACACCGGGCCGGGGCTGCTCGGGGTGGGCGGGGTGCCGAGGGGGATGGTGGAGTAGGTCGGAGGTCGGAGGTCGGAGGTCAACCGCCTGTTCGCTTTCTGATTAACCCGGTCAATGTCCTAGCCAGTTCCTCAATTGGCTCATGGGCGTTCAGCGGTAATAGACCTCGCTCCTGTGCGACGAGGATCCAGTGCTCGGTCTCTCGTAAAGAACCACGAGCGATGAAGAGCAACCTGCGCTGATCTGCTGAATGCCAGCGACCGGTCGCCTCGGCGATATTTGCCCCAACTGAATCCGCGGCTCGAATCGCTTGCAAACCGACGGTACGCTGCTCGACGTAGGGCCATTCGACGACTGCACCGTGCACGCGGGCCGCGAGCGCTCTCGCGAGTTGGTAGGCACGCAGTCGGGTGAAGTCGCTGCCTTCCACATGAGAAGGAAGTCCACAACCGCGGAAGTTCGCCCCTCCGACCTCCGACCTCCGACCTCCTATGGCACTTCCGGCGCAACGTCCGACGCCGGCGGCGGCGGTCCCGTCTCCACCGCGATGCGGCCCCTTCTGGCATTCCATAGATCCTTGACGATTATCT
>DATEPK010000128.1:0-11373 GCA_035273245.1 Thermoleophilaceae bacterium | reverse complement strand
CGGGTCTGGTCGCCGATCGAGCCCTCGACCAGCTGGCCGGTGTTCGGGTCGATCGGGGTCTGGCCGGAGAGGAAGATCAGCCCGTTGGACTTGACCGCGTGCGAGTAGGGCCCGGCCGCCTTGGGCGCGCCCTCGGCGGTGACGGTGTGACGATGATGGGACATGAGTGGGGAAACTACCGGCATGGCCAATCGCCTCGCCGCCGAGACCTCCCCGTACCTGCTCCAGCACAAGGACAACCCAGTGGACTGGTACCCCTGGGGCGAGGAGGCGCTCGCGCGGGCGCGCGACGAGGACAGGCCGATCCTCGTGTCGATCGGCTACTCGGCGTGTCACTGGTGTCACGTGATGGAGCACGAGTCCTTCGAGGACGAGCGCACCGCCGCGGAGATGAACGAGCGTTTCGTGTGCATCAAGGTCGACCGCGAGGAGCGGCCGGACGTGGACGCGATCTACATGGAGGCGTGCCAGGCGATGACCGGTCAGGGCGGCTGGCCGCTCAACGTGTTCCTCACACCCGAGCAGGTGCCGTTCTACGCCGGCACGTACTTCCCGCCCGAGCCGCGGCATGGGATGCCCGCCTGGCGGCAGGTGCTGGCAGCGATCGACGAGGCGTGGCGCACGCGCCGGGCCGAGATCGAGGAGGCGTCGGAGCGCATCGTCCAGCGGCTGAGCGGCGGCGCGCTGCTCAAGCCGTCCGAGGCGGAGCTCGATCCGGGCCTCCTGGAGCACGCCGTTGAGAACCTGCGCGGCTCGTTCGACGCAACGAACGGCGGCTTCGGCGGGGCGCCCAAGTTCCCGCCGGCGTCGACGATCGAGTTCCTGCTGCGCCGCGGCGAGACGGACATGACATCGAAGACGCTGTTCGCCATGGCGGGCGGCGGGATGTACGACCAGATCGGCGGGGGCTTCGCCCGCTACTCGGTGGACGCCCACTGGATCGTCCCCCACTTCGAGAAGATGCTCTACGACAACGCGCTGCTGGCGCGCGCGTACCTCCACGGGTGGCAGGTCACGGGCGAGGCGCTGTTCGAGCGCGTGTGCCGCGAGACGCTCGACTGGGCGCTCCGCGAGATGCAGGCGCCCGAGGGCGGCTTCTACTCAGCGCTCGACGCCGACTCGGAAGGCGTGGAGGGCAAGTTCTACGTCTGGACGCTGGACGAGGTGCGCGCGGCGCTCGGCGACGATGCGGACGCCGCCATCCGCGCGCTCGGCATGAGCGACGGCGGCAACTTCGAGGGCAAGAACATCCCGGTGCGCGCGGGCGAGCTCGCGCCCGAGCTGCGGCAGCGCCTGTACGACGTTCGCGCCGAACGGGTGTGGCCGGGCCTCGACGACAAGCGCCTCACGGCGTGGAACGCGCTGATGGTCTCGGCGCTGGCGGAGGCCGGCGCCGTGCTCGGCCAGCCGCGCTACCTCGAGGCGGCCCGCGCCTGCGCGGCGTTCATCCTCGACACGATGCGCGACGGCGACGGCCACCTGCTGCGCACGTTCAAGGACGGGCGCGCCCATCTCAACGCCTACCTGGAGGACCACGCCTACCTGGTCGAGGCGCTGCTCACGCTGTACGAGTCCACGTTCGATCCGCGCTGGTTCGCCGCGGCACGCGAGGTCGCCGACCAGATGATCGGCCGCTACAGAGATGATGAGCGCGGCGGCTTCTTCGAGACCTCATCCGACCACGAGCAGCTCGTCGCCCGCCGCAAGGACCTGGAGGACAATCCGATCCCGGCCGGCAACTCGAGCGCCGCCTATGGCCTGCTTCGCCTCGCGGCGCTCACCGCCGAGCACGAATACGAGCGCCGCGCCGAGGGCGTGCTGCGGCTCCTCCACGAGCTCGCCCCACGCCACCCGCAGGCGTTCGCGCACCTGCTCCAGGCGCTCGACTTCCGCCTCGCGCAGACGAAGGAGGTGGCGCTCGCCGGCGGGGACACCGGCGAGTTCGAGCGCGTGGTGCGCTCGAAGTTCCGCCCGCACATAGTGCTCGCGGGCGGCGAGCCCGACGGCGTGCCGCTGCTGGAAGGACGAACGGCGGTGGACGGCCGCGCGGCCGCCTACGTGTGCGAGCAGTTCGCATGCCGCCAGCCGGTGACCGAGCCGGCCGAGCTCGAGGCCCTGCTCAGCTAGCGCGCGGGCCGGCTCCTCGCCGTCAAAGCGTGGAGAGTTGATGCTTGGCACGTTGCACTTCCCTCTCTTGGACTCGACAGATTCCCCCAAGCGTGGAAACATTCCCCCCTTCTGGCGCGAGGAGAGAACGCGCCTGGGCTCAACGGAGGGACTCACATGCTTCACGGTCGTGTTCGCCGGCTTCTGGTCCTCGGCGGCGTGGGTTTGGTGGCGGTTGCCGTCGCGCTCGCGCTTGTCCTGACGCACTCAGGCGGCGGAGGCCCTGAGTTCGAACACGGGGTGAAGAAGGAGGCCGAGAAGGTCAAGGGCGAGAAGGGCGGCGAGGAGGGCCGCGAGGAGCGGGACAAGAGCCCGGCGATGGAGGCCGTGGCGGAGCGAGCGTACCCGCGCTCCTACGTTGACGACTCGCGCGTGCGCGGCGAGCGCAAGGCCTTCAGCAAGCTGCCCCACGTGGCCCCGCGCTCAGCCTTCAACACGCAACGCGCCTATGCGATCTCCAAGGCCGTGACGCCGCAGAGCTGGACGGCGCTCGGCCCGGTGACGCCGAACGTGGCGGGGCAGGATTCCCAGTTCCTCGATCCGAGCACACTCCAGGGCCCGGCCACGCAGGAGTCGGGCCGCGTGACCGCACTCGCGATCGATCCCGCCTGCGCTCCCGGTGACTGCAAGATGTGGGTGGCCGCGGCGGGCGGAGGGATCTGGCGGACGAATGACGCGCTGGCCACGCACGTGAGCTGGATCGCGCCGCCGGACACCCTGCCGACGAACGCGTTCGGCTCGCTCTACTACGAGCCCACGAGCCACACCCTCTACGCCGGCTCCGGCGAGCCCAACGGCTCCGGGGACTCCGAGGCCGGCCTCGGGCTCTTCAAGTCGACGGACTTCGGCGCGTCCTGGTCGCTCGTTCCGGGATCCGCGGCGGTGGCCACGAACCGCTCGGTCGGCGCGATCGCCGTTGACACAACTTCGAATCCCGACACGATCTACATCGGCACCGACGTCGCGCGCCACGGCTCGTCCTCGGTGAACGGCGGCCGCATGACGCCTCCGAACGCGCCGGCCCTCGGCGTCTACAAGTCCACCGACGGCGGCGCCACGTTCGTCCACGAGACCGATCTCACGGACAAGACGCCCGCGAACCCCAACCCGCCGGACAGCGGCGCGGACTGGTTCCAGGGCGGCGTGAACAAATTGGAGCTCGACCCGAACGACCACAACATGCTGTACGCCGCCGTGCAGGGCTACGGCATCTGGCGGGCGGACCAGTCCGGCGGCAGCAACCCGACGTGGGAGCAGGTCTTCCACACGATCAACCAGAACGACTTCAGCCAGGCGGATCCGGCCGACCAGGGCGACACGTTCGGCGATCGCACCGAGTTCGACCTGGTGGACCTCGGCACGACCACTCGTGCATATGTGGGCGACGCGTCGGACGACTTCGCGCTCGACGACGACCCCACGAACGATCCGAGCGCCTGGCGCAACGACGACGTTGCGTCGATCACGGGCGACACCTCCGGCGCTCTCGACAACGCGACCAACGGGTGGATCAAGCTGTCGAGCGACACGAACGGCGACAGCGGCTTTGCCGCCAACTACTTCTGCCAGAACGGCCAGTGCGGCTATGACGAGTTCGTCGCCCACCCGCCGGGCGCGGGTACCGGCACGGTCTGGTTCGGCGGCTCGATGAACTACGACGAGCTGCCGGCATACGACACCGGCGGCCAGGCGATCTGCGCCGACGGCCCGACGTGCCAGCCGCCGCGCTCGAACGGCCGCGCGGTGATCCGCTCGACCAACGGCGGAGCCGGCACCTCCAGCACAGCTCACACGACGGTGAGCTGGCAGGACATGACGGCCGTTCTCAGCAACCCGAACCAGGCATGGGGCGTGCAGTCGGGCATCCACCCGGACCTCCACGCGATCGCGTTCGCGTCGGGCGGCAACACCGCGTTCATCGGCTCGGATGGCGGCGTGGTGCGGATCGACATCTCGAGCCCGCAGAACCAGTCCGCCTCGTGCTCGCACCGCACGTGGAACTACGACCCGAACGACGGCAGCACCCCGCCGGTGGCGCTGCACGCGGCCGACCTGGCGGACTGCCAGGAGCTCCTGAACGGCGTGCCGGACTCGATCACTCCGCTCAACGACGGGCTGAACGACCTCCAGTTCCAGTCTCTCTCGATCAACCCGAGCGACACGATGAACAGCCTCCTCGGCGGCACGCAGGACAACGGCACCTGGTCCTACACAGGCACGCCGACCTGGCTCGAGACGGTGGGCGGCGACGGCGGCCAGTCCGGCTTCAACGTGGGCAACCCGACAATCCGCTACCACAACTACTTCACGGCCACGCCGGAGGTGAATTACCACGGCGACAACCCGTCCACATGGCTCGACACCTACGACGTGCTCGCAGCGTCAGGGGAGGACCAGTCGTTCTACACCCCGTTCATCGCGGACCCGAATGTGGCGGGGCGCGTGTTCACAGGGCTGCAGCACGTCTGGCGGTCAGACGACAACGGCGGCAGCGAGGCGTCCCTCGGCAGCGACTGCAACGCGCTGTCGCTCAACCCCGACCGCGAAGCGTGCGGTGACTGGGAGCCGCTCGGTGCCGACCTGACGGGACCCGCCTTCCGCCACTCGCGCGAGGGCGACTACGTGGTGGCCGATGAGCGGGCACCGAGTGACAACTCGACGATGTGGGCGGCGACGAAGCCCGGCCGCGTGTTCGTGTCGAAGAACATCGACGACGATCCCGGCTCGGTGGCGTTCCGCCGCATCGACGTGGGCACGTCGCCGAATCGCTTCGTGAGCGGGATCGCGATCGACCCCGACAACCCGAACCACGCCTGGATCTCGTACTCCGGCTACAGCGCGTACACGCCGGCGACTCCGGGTCACGTGTTCGAGGTGACCTACGACCCGACGAACCACCAGGCCACGTGGACGAACCTGTCCTTCAACCTCCCCGACCAGCCGATCACCGGCATCGTGGAGAACGAGGCCACCGGTGACCTCTACGCGGCCACCGACTTCGGTGTGCTGCGTCTGCCTCACGGCGGCACGCAGTGGACCGATGCCGCGAGCGGCATGCCGCATGTGTCGGTGTTCGGCCTCTCGATCTCGCAGTCGGGCCACGTGCTCTACGCCGCCACGCACGGCCGGGGCGCGTACCGGCTCAAGCTGCCTGCGCGGCCCACGGGCACGCTGAGCGGTCCCGACTCGCTCACCGTCGGCCAGGCGGCCACGTACACCGCCACGGGCACATCGTGGGACGGCAGCGACGTGACGTTCAGCTGGGCCCTGCCGGGCTCACCGTCCAGCGCGACCGGGCCGAGCGTCACGTTCGTGCCCACCACGCCGGGTCCGGCGACCGTGACGGTCACGCTCACCGACGGTGGCGGCGTGACGGGCACGCTCACGAAGAACGTGACGATCGCACCCGCGGTGGTGAAGGACCACAAAAAGCCGCACGTGCGGCTGAAGCACGTGCACCGTATCCGCGAGCCGCACAAGGCCGTGATCCGCGGCAGCGTGACCGACGAGAGCGGCATCGCGCTCGCCACCATCAAATTCGGCGACGGGCACCGCGCGCGGCTCAGGCTCGGACCGAAGGGCGGCTTCACCGTGCGCCACCGCTACAGGCTCGACCGCAGGCACCGCCACGGGCGGACGTTCCGGATCACGGTGACTGCGGTCGACAAGGCGGGCAACAAGATCTCGAAGCACGTGACCGTGCGGGTGATGCCGAAGAAATAGGTCGCAGGTCGCAGGCGGGGCCGCCTCAGCTGGAGGCCCCGCCCGGCGTTATCAGGCCGGACTCGTAGGCGAGGATCACCGCTTGGACGCGGTCTCTCAGGCCGAGCTTTGCCAGCACGTGGGCCACGTGGGTCTTCACCGTTCCGCCTGAGACGACGAGGCGCTCCGCTATCTCGCCGTTCGACAGGCCCTGGGCGAGCAGCTCGAGCACCTCGCGCTCGCGCGCGGTGAGCTCGTCGAGCATCGGCGCCGGCGGCTTCGGCGCCGGGGAGCGGCGCGTGAACTCCTCGATCACCGCGCGCGTGACCGAGGGCGCGATCAGTGCGTCGCCGCGGGCGATCACCTCGATCGCCGCGAGCAGCTCCTCCGGCGGCGCGTCCTTCAGCATGAAGCCGCTGGCGCCGGCACGTAGCGCGTCGTACACGTAGTCGTCGAGGCCGAACGTGGTGAGGATGAGCACGCGCGTGCCGTCGCCGTCGTTGGTCAGCCGGCGCGTCGCCTCGATGCCGTCGAGGCGCGGCATGCGGATGTCCATCAGCACGAGGCTCGGCAGGAGGCGCCGCGCCTGCTCCACCGCCTCCTCGCCGTCCGCCGCCTCCCCCACCACCTCGATGTCCGGCGCGGACTCGAGCAGCTTGCGGAAGCCGGCGCGGACGAGCGATTGATCGTCCGCGATGAGGATGCGCGTGCTCACCGCGCAAACCTAACCGCGCGCCGCGCCTTTTTCATCTGCCCGACGGCAGATATGCGGGACGCCAAGATCAGCCGTTCGGCAGAGCCCGAAATCGCCCCATTTCCAGACGAAATGGCCGCAGCGCCCGCTTACCCGGCGTCGCCTCAGCCCGAGGTGCGTACCGAGAAAACAGGCGGCAGGTGGCTGGCCGCAGTGAACCAGGTACCGCCAGCGTCGCCTGAGCCGAACACATCGCCTGAGGTGGCGCCGAAGTAGAGCTCGAGCTGGTCACCGCCGCCGGCGCGGCCAAATGCCTGGCGCAGCACCGTGAGGTACGCGTGCTCGCTTGGCAGGCCGTCGCCGCGCGGCGTCCAGCTCGCCCCTGCGTCGCGCGTCTCGTACACGCGCACGCGACCGTCCGGCGTAACCCGGTCCATGTCCGCCACGAGCGGGATCACGTATGCGCTGTCCGGATCGTCCGGATCCACCACGAGGGGGAAGCCGAAGTCGGAGGGCAGGCCGTCCGCGATGCTCGTCCAGTTCTCGCCTGCGTCGTCCGACCGGTACACGCCGCCGTGGAACTGCATGAACAGCCGCTCCGGCTGCTTGGGCGCGCGGTGCACGTTGTGGATGCAGAGCTGGATGGTGTCCTCCGGAGCGTCATCCGGCAGGTAGCGCGGCCTGATGCCGCGGTTGCCGTTGCGCCAGGTCTTGCCACCATCGTCGGTGAGCCAGATGCCCACGGCAGAGAGCCCGAGCGTGAGCTTGTCCGGCTCGCCCGGCCAGGGCACGATCGAGTGCAGGCACAACCCGCCGCCGCCCGGCGTCCAGTCCGGGCGCGTGGGGTGCTCCCACAGCGCGCGGTTGAGCTCCCACGAAAGCCCGCCGTCGCGGCTCTCGAACAGCACGCCGGGGTCGCCGCCCGCGTAGACCGTCTGCTCGTCCTCACCGGCCACGATCGTCCAGATGCGCTCGAGCGCCTCGTCGCCGCCCTCCGGCAGCGCCACGCCCTGGGCCTGCTCCCACTCGCCGTTCGGGTCGTCGGTGTAGAAGATCTTCGGACCGTGGAAGGCATTGGTGACCGACGCCATCAGGCGGCCGCTGCGCGGGTCGCGCATCGCGTATTCGACCGGCATCCCGGCGAACGCGCGCGCCTTCACCTCGAACTCGGCTCCGGGCTCGCCCTCGAGCACGAACAGCCCCTTCTTGGTACCCACGAGAAGCTCGGTCATCCGGCCGTCAACCTCCTGATATCGCGGGGAGGATGTCGATCCGGTCATCCGGCCCGACCTGCGAGCCCTCCCTCTCTTGCTCACCGTTCACGAACACGTTGATGTGGCGGCGGATGAGTCCGCGCTCGTCCAGGATCCAGCCGCCAAGAGCGGGACGTGACCGTTCCAGCTCGCGCAGCACCTCCACCACCGTGGCGCCCTCGATCGGGTGGTCCGCCTCGCCGCCTGCGAGCTGTTTGAGCGGGCCACGCAACCTGACGACGCACATACCTCGCAGTCTATGGGCGGCTGGGGTCGCGATCTGGGGGTTATCCGTACGGGCGCCGGCCGAGGCGCCCCTTAGCCTCGCTTGTTCGTGTCGACCGATGAATCCCCCACCCATGCCCGGTCTCAGTCTCCGATGAGCGAAAGCGAGGAGACGAAGATGCCCGACCGAAACCGCTGGATCGCCCTCTACGTCCTGTGCGCGGGCGTTCTCATGATCGTGCTCGACGTGACCGTCGTGAACGTCGCGCTGCCGTCGATCCAGAGCGACCTCGGGTTCTCGCAGTCCGGGCTCGCGTGGGTGGTGAACGCGTACCTGATCGCGTTCGGCGGCCTGCTGCTTTTGGCCGGCAGGTTCGGGGACATTCTCGGCCGCAAGCGCATCTTCATGTACGGCCTCACGCTGTTCACCGTGTCGTCCGCGTTCTGCGGCTTCGCGGACAGCCAGGGCGTGATCGTGGCCGCGCGCTTCGTGCAGGGCGTGGCGGGCGCGTTCACCTCCGCGGTGGTGCTCGGGATGATCGTGACCATGTTCCCGAGCCCGCGGGAGCAGGCGAAGGCCATCGGCGTGTACGGCTTCGTGGCGTCGGCGGGCGGCTCGGTCGGCCTGCTAGCGGGTGGCGTGCTCACCCAGGCGATCAACTGGCACTGGATCTTCTTCATCAACGTGCCTATCGGGATCGTCACCGGGCTGCTTGCCTCGCGGCTGATCGAGAACGACAAGGGAATCGGCCTCGGGCAGGGCGCGGACATCCCAGGCGCAGTGCTCATCACGAGCTCGCTGATGGTGGGCGTCTACACCATCGTCAAGCCCGCCGCCGAGGATGGCTGGGGCGCCGGCACCACGCTGCTCTTCGCGGCGCTGTCGCTCGCGCTGCTCGTCGCTTTCATCGCGCGCGAGGCCACCGCGCGCAACCCGCTGATCCCGCTGCGCATCTTCCGCTCGCGCAACGTGTCGGGCGCAAACGCCGTGCAGGCGCTGCTCGTAGCCGGCATGTTCGGGATGTTCTTCCTGGGCGCGCTCTACCTCCAGCGCGTGCTCGGCTACGACGCCCTGCAGATCGGCTTCGCCTTCCTGCCCGCCACCCTCGTGATGGGCACGCTCTCCCTGCGCTTCTCCGAGCCGATCATCACGCGCTTCGGCGCGCGCACCGCGCTCATCCCCGGGCTGCTCCTGATCGCCGCCGGGCTCGCGCTGTTCTCACGCGCCCCGGTCGACGGCAGCTACTGGCGAGACGTGCTGCCCACGATGCTCGTGATGGCGCTCGGCATCGGCGTCTCGTTCCCCTCGCTGATGACGCTCGCCATGTCCGGCGCGACGCGAGAGGACGCCGGTCTCGCCTCAGGGCTCGTGAACACGTCGGCGCAGGTGGGCGGCGCGCTCGGCTTGGCCGTGCTCGCCACCGTCTCCGCCACGCGCACGAGCCACCTCGAGCACGCGGGCAAGGCCACCGCATCCGCGCTCACGAGCGGCTACCAGCTGGCGTTCCTCATCGCCGCGGCGCTTTGCCTGGCCGCGCTGGCGGTGGCGCTCCTGGTGATCCAGCCCGAGAAGAAGGCCGCCGCCGCGGCGCCCGCCGGGGAACCGGCCTACTCGGAGACCTGATCCAGCAGAGCGAGCGCGCCGCCGAGCTCGCGGATGGATGCTTCCGTGATCGGACTCGCCACGAGTATCGCCTCGTCGGCGCCGGCCGCCGCGAGCTCGCGCAGGTGGCTCGCGATCCGCTGGGGCGGCCCCTCCACGGGCGGCGCGCCCGGCTCCACCCTACGCTCGCCCGCGGCATGGTCGAGCACCACGAGCACGCACGCGCTCCGTTCGATCTCCTCGGGGTCGCGCCCGGCCGTACGGGCCGAGTGACTGATCCGCGCGTTCAGCTCCGCGAAGCCCTTCACACTGTTTCCGTAGTCCGCGTACCAGGTGTTCCACGCCTGCACATGCGGCAGTGTGATTGCGAGCATCCGCGGGCCGTTGCTGCCAACCATGAGGCGCGGCGGGCTTTCCGGGCGCGGCAGCACCACCGCGTCGTCTGCGCGCCAGTAGCGGCCGCCCAGCGTGACGCGCTCCCCCGCCAGGAGACGACGCACGATCTCGAACGACTCGGCGAAGCGGGAGACGCGATGGTCGTAGGGCAGCCCGAACGCCGTGTATTCGCGCTCGTTCCAGCCGGCGCCGATGCCGAGCACGAAGCGGTCGCCGCTCACGTCGGCGAGAGTGGCTGCCATCTTCGCGATCAGGCCCGGCGGGTGGAAGCTCGCGCATGCCACGAGCGGCCCGAGCTCCACGCGCTCGGTCACCACCGCGAGCGCCGACAGCAAGGTCCACGCCTCCCAGGGCCCCCGCTCGGCTCGGCCGTCAACCGGGTACAGCAGATGGTCGCCGACCCAGATCGAGTCGAAGCCGACCTCCTCCGCGGCGCGTGCCATCGCCGCGTACTCGGGCCAGTGCACCTCCCGCTCCACCTCTGGAAGCTGGATTCCGACGCGCAGTGGCCTCTGGCTGCCAGAGTTCGACGAAGCTGAATGCACGAGCGGAGCACATCGTAGGCCGATGGCCGAGCCGGATCCCGAAGAGCTGGCGCGGGCGCTGTCCGGCGAGTCGATTGCGCGAGGCGATCCCAGCGGCTGGTTCGAGCGCCTCTACTCCGCCGCCGAGGGTGGCGAGGCGGTCGTGCCATGGGACCGGGGTGCGCCACATCCGCTGCTCGTGGACTGGGTCGAACACCATCGGCCGGACGGCGGCGGACAGCGCGCTCTCGTGGTCGGCGCCGGGCTCGGCTCGGACGCGGAGCTGGTCGCCGGGCTCGGCTTTCACACCATCGCGTTCGACGTCTCCCCCACGGCCATCCAGATGGCGCGTCGCCGGTTTCCGGAATCGACCGTGCAGTACGAGGTGGCGGACCTGCTCGACCCGCCCCCGGAGTGGCGCGACGCGTTCGACCTCGTGGTCGAGATCATCACCGTCCAAGCGCTCCCGCGCAGCGTGCGTGCGGAGGCGACTGCGCGCGTGCGGGAGTTCGTGGCGCGTGGCGGCACGCTGCTCGTGATCTCGAACGCGCTCGGCGAAGGCGACGATCCGGACAGCGGGCCACCGTGGCCGCTCACGCGCGCCGAGCTCGAGGCCTTCGCCGGCGACGAGCTGGAGCTGCGCCAGACCGAACGCTTCCCCCATCCCGGCGAGCCGCAGATCCAGCGCTGGCGGGCCGAGTTCACCCGGCCGGCCTGAGCGGGAGCTACAGAATCGCCATGTACCGGTCCAGCTCCCAGCGCGAGACCTGGATCCGGTAGTCCTCCCACTCCTGCCGCTTGATCTCGACG
>DATEPK010000127.1:0-2627 GCA_035273245.1 Thermoleophilaceae bacterium | reverse complement strand
TGCGCTCGGGCATGTGCACGGAGCGGCGCAGGCCCAGCTTGTTGCCGTAGAAGTCGACGGCCCGCTCGAGATCCTGTGTGGGGACGGAGACGAAGTCGACGCCTGTCACGATGCTGACGGTTCCTGAGCTCATCTGCCGAGCTTAACCGCGGTGGCTAATGTGTCTCGCTCGGTGTCCCTGCCTTACCTCTCGCATTGCAGCCTGGACGGCTGAGCGCGGCCTTCCCGCGCGCCTTCGCGCTGGCTGTCGCATTCGCGCTCGTATTGATCGGGTCGCTCGACGGCGCCTCGCGCGCGGTGTCCGACTCCTCGCAGCCGACGGACCTCGCTGCCTTCGTCCGCCCGCTGTCAGGGACCGAGACCGGCGGCGTGTTCCCCGGAGCCACGACGCCGTTCGGCATGGTGCAGTACAGCCCGAACACAGACGACGCGGACGGCGGCGGCTACAAGTACTCACATCCCGTCACGTGGGGGTTCAGCGCCACGCATCTGTCGGGCACGGGCTGCGCCGCGATGGGTGACATCGTGTCCCTGCCCACAACGGGGACGGTCCGCACCGTCGATACGACTCACGAGCGGACGACGTTCTCGCACGCCAACGAGGAGGCGTCGCCCGGCTACTACGCCACCACGCTCAACCGCTGGAAGATTCGCGCCGAGCTCACCGCCACCACGCGCACCGGCTGGGCGCGCTTCAGCTATCCCGCCACGACGCGCGCCAACGTGATCATCGATCCGGGCGCGAACTTCCGCGGCGTTGAGGACGCGAAGGTGCACGTGTCCGGCAACAACACGGTCGTCGGCTCGGTCAGCACATGGGGGTACTGGAACTCCTGCAGGGAGCGCAGCCACAACCGTTACCGCGTGTACTTCGCGATGAGGTTCAACCGGCCGTTCGCGGCGTTCGGCACGGGCCACGACAATCGCCTCAGCCCGAACCGTCGCGACGCGTCGGGCAGCGACGTGGGCGCTTACGTGTCCTTCAACACGGCATCAGCGCCGGGCCCCGTCGTGTCGAAGGTGGGCATCTCGTACGTCGATGCCGCCGGGGCGATGCGCAACCTCGACTCCGAGACGGGGACGAGCTACGACTTCGACGCCACTCAGGCGAGCGCCCGGGCCGCATGGAACACGATGCTCGGCCGCGTGCAGGTGTCCGGTGGCAGCGACGAGCAGACGCAGACCTTCTACACGAACCTCTACCGGACGCTTCTCTACCCGAGCGTGTTCTCGGATGCCGACCGGCGCTTCGAGGGCTTCGACAATCGCGTGCACACGGTCCCGGCCGGGCAAACGCAATACACGAGCTTCTCCATGTGGGACACGTACCGCTCGGCGCAGCAGGTGATCGACCTCGTGGCGCCGGAGCGCGTGGGGGACATGATCCACAGCCTTATCGAGGACTCGCGCGAGTCCGGCTGGCTGCCGAAGTGGGTGTACGCCCACTACCACACGAACGAGATGATCGGCGACCCCGCCGCGAACGTGATCGCGGACGCCTACCTGAAGGGGCTCGTCCATCCGGCCGACGTGCAGGCGGCATACGCCGCCGTCCTCCACAACGCAACTGACGTTCCCGCGCACTCGCCCTTCGAGGGCCGGACCGGGCTCGAGGACTACGTGAACCGCGGCTTCGTGCCGTACCTCGCCGATGGCGACAAGATCTTCTCCGCGGCGATAGGGCTCGAGTACTCGATCAACGACTGCGCGATCGCCCTGATGGCCGATCGCCTCGGGCAGCAGGGCGACGCCGGTTACTTCCTGCGCCGTGCCAAGCGCTATCGCGGCAGCATCAACACGCGGCTCCACTTCGCTCGCGCGCGGCGGGTGAGCGGCGCGTGGAAGACGCCGTTCGACCCGCGCTCGCACAGCGGCTTCAAGGAGGGGTCCGCCTGGCAGTACACGTGGCTCGTGCCGCAGGACGTGTCCGGGCTCGCCGCCGCGCTGGGCGGGAGGAGCGCGACGATCTCGAAGCTCGACGACTTCTTCGACTACGGCGTGGTTGCCGGGAACCCGGGCGCGGCGAAGCGGGCCTGGCGCGGAGCGTCCCGCTACACGCCTCGCAACGAGGAGGACCTGCAGGCGCCCTACCTCTATGACTACCTCGGCCAGCCCTGGAAGACACAGGACATGGTGCGTGCCGCGGAGGCGCTCTACACCACGGCGCCGAACGGACTGCCGTGGGATGACGACCTCGGCACGCTGTCCGGCTGGTACGTGCTGTCGGCGCTCGGGATCTACCCCACCACGGGCGGCGACGACCACTACGCGCTCACCACGCCGCTGTTCGACCACGTGAAGATCACCCAGCCGGGCGGCGGGTCGCTCGTGATCGATGCGCCCGGAGCTTCGGCCGGGCTGAACCACATCCAGGGCGCGACGCTCAACGGTTCGCCGCTCGGCACGAGCGTGGTGTCGCACTCGGCGCTCGTGAACGGCGGGCACCTGTCGTTCGCGCTGGGCGCAGCCGCGGGCTCGGGCTGGGCGACCGGTGCGAGCACTCCGGGCTCGGCCTGCGACGCCAACCCGCCCACGGCCGACGTGCGCCTGGGTGTGCGTCAGGTGCGCGGCCGCCGCCACCAGGTGCGCCTGGTGGTGAGCGTGCACAACGCGGGCGACGCGCCGGC